>JAKIWU010000033.1 GCA_022749905.1 Thermoplasmata archaeon | reverse complement strand
GGCTTCCGGCATGGGAACCGCCCTCGAAACCGGCGTGATCGCGTCGGAATCGCGCCCCGGCTGATCCAGGTGTGAAGCGCGCCCTTCACGGGCGAGGACCGGACGCCGTTACGCAGGCGGATCCGTCCGTGGAGGCAGGATCGCGCTCTCGAGCCGGTCGAACTCTCCAGGCGCCATGAGCCCAGGGTGAAGGGGAACGAACACGCGAGCCCCGCTCGTCCGCGCGACGGCATCGACATGCGCGACGAACGCCGCCACGCGCTCGGTCCCATGGAGACGCACGAGGTACTCGAGGCCCTCGAGGAACACGAACGCGGCCCGCTTCTCCTGCAGGGTCCCCAGGAGTCCGAACTCGAGTCCGTCCAGATCGCTCGGGCGCGCGACAGGCGTCCCGAGCCCGATCGGCACGTTCGAAAGCCACACGAGATCGATGCGCCGTCGTCCGATCGAGGCCCTGCGGGCGCCGGGAGGTTCTCGCGTCAGGCAGAACCCCGGTCGGCCGTCGGCCGTCGCCTCGAGGAACGCGGGCCAGGCGCCGTCGGCGTCGTTGCCGGAATAGACGAACACACCACCCACCGGCTCGGGGGGAGGGGGAGGCTCCGCCGGGATCTCGGGCGGGGGCTCCGGTGCAGGCGGAGCGAGCTCGGCCGGTGCAGGTTCGATGGGGATCGGCGCCGGTCCGCGAGGAAGGGGCGTAGAAACGGACGGAGGCTCGACGGGTGGGACGGAGAGGATCTCGATCCGTGGCGGGAGGACCGGGGAGGCGTTTCGGGCGGGCTCAGGGAGTTGCTCCAGAATCGGCGCGGCCCGCGCGGGCTCCTGGGCCGGGGGAGTCGGAGCGGACGTCCTGCTGGGCTGAGGAACAAGCGTCGCCGCGGCATGGTGGAACACGGGGGGGGGCGTTCCTCCGAAATGACGCACGATCTCGCCGGCGACGGCGGGTCCGAACCCCGGGACCGAGCTCAGCGAATCGAACGACGCCGCCTCAAAATCCGGCACGTCCCGGAAGCCGAGGGTCCAAGCGGCGGTCATCTTCGAAGGACCGACGAGCGGCCGTCCGAGCTCCGCCTGCAAGTTTTCGGTCAAGGTTGCCACGGCCTCGTACTCCTGTTTCGCGGCTTCGCCGAGGAGATCGATGCCATCGGTCTCAGGTTCCGGCGTTCGGAAGCGGGGGATGCCCGATCGTAGGGGGCGCCGCTTGGCCGTGCGGATGGCGTTCGGAACCCCGGGGATCCACACGGTCCATCGCTCGCCTCGTCGGGTCCTCCCGGTCGAACGCTCCCCGGCGGGGAACTCCTCGTCGGGGGGAACGATCTCGATGCGGGGGACCCCGAGGAAGCCTGCGACCGCTTCGGCCTGATGATCGAGCTGGTCCGCGAGGTGGCCCGAGGCCGCGATCACGACGCGTTCCGGTGGTCCGTGCGCGCCGGCACGCCGGATGCGGTGCCGGATGTGCCGTGCGACCCCGAACCCGTCGAGGGACAGCGCCGGGATCGGAGCCCCCGACTTCTCGCTGGGCTCGACGAGGAGGATCTCCCCGTACTGCCACGGGACGGGCACGACGCATTCGGGGAGGGATTCGAGGAAGTCCACCATCGGCGGGAGGACCGGGACGTGCTCCCCATCGAGCGCGACGGTGAGGGTTCCGGCCTGGAGCCCATCGAAGACCTTGCGTCCGGGCATGAGCTCGAGAAGCCGGACGATCCGTGCCCCCTTCGAGCCGTAGACCCTCTGGATCTCCCCCGGATTCGGGTGAGCATCGATCCGTCGCCCGGGCCACGGGTGGCCGGGCGAGTCCACCTCGATCTGGGTGACTCGTCCGATGCGGCTCAGGATCGGCAACGAACGGAGAAGGTCCGCGCCGAGCGCGTCGGTGGAGACGAAGAGGACCACCCGCGGGAGCGTCGCGTCGGCCTCGATGCCGACCTGGCGTCGCGCGGTCCGTAGAGCGGCAGCGAACCCGACCCACCGGTCGTACCCGAGCTCCCGCGTGAGGTCGAGGAGGCTCTCGTTCGTCTCGGCCAGCGCCCGCTCGAACATCGAACGATCGTCGGGACGAAACCCGCGCACGATCGCTTCCATCGTGAACGGCGCGATCGGGCCGTAGAGCTCCGCGCAGCGCGTGATCACGTGCGCGAGGAGCTGGTGGGTCGCCGCCCGTTCCGAGGCGGGGGTGTTCGGCTCCAACCGGGAGCGCACGAGCGGGAGGTACTCGTCCCGGAGCTCGTCCTCCATGAAGCGGGAGAGACGCTCCTGGACGCCGGCGAGGTCGAAGCGCTCGTAGCGGATCCGGACATCATTGCCCATCCGCTCGAGGCGCGAGAGGAACGCGCGGTCCTCCTCCGGAAGCTCGGACGCACGGCGGATCGTGGCCTCCGGGGCGAAGGAGAGTCCGTCCCGGATCATGCCGTCGAGGACGAAGCGAGCCGTCTCCCAGACCTTGCTGAGGCGACGGGCTTCCTGGAGGCAGCGGTCCCGGATCGAGGCCGGCGTCGCCCCCACGGCTGCGGCGCGGATGAGGGCGGCTCGCAAGGCGTCCGGGAACCGGCCAACCTCTTCGATCGTCGCCTCCTCGGCGACCGGCATCGCGGGGACGAGGAGGAGGCGCAGGTCCGCCGGCCGTGCGCGCGCCGCCTCCCGGGCGAGCAGGTGATGGACGACCGTCGGAACGCGCCTTCGGTCGGACACGAACAGGACCGTGGACTCCGTTGGATCGACCTCCGACCAGGAGAGCATCGCCTCCAGAGGCGCCGGGAGGACGTTCCGTCGCGCGAGGCGAAGCTGCCCGCCACAGGCGCACGCCCGTGGCGGAGCGTTCGGAGCGGTCCGATCGCACGCCGAGCATTCGAGGAGCGATGGCGCCGACCCTTCGACGCTCTCGACGGTCTCACTGAACGGCCACGAGACCACCTCGGTCGCGGACGGAAGCGGATCGGTCGGGAGGAGACGGGAGAAGTCCCGTTGGATCGCGCCCGGGAGCCGGCCCATCTCGACGCACCAGGCCCGACCCGGGATCCAGAGGAGTTCGGAGCCGCAGATGATGCAGTGGGGTACCCCGCGTCGGACGGTGAGCTCGGCGAAGATCGAACCTCCATCCTCGAGGTCGCGCACGATGAACGCGTTCGCCGCGTCCACGGGGAGTCGCGTGTACTTGTGCCGACCGATGTCAGAGAGACGACCGTCGGCATCGAGCACCGTCCGACCTTCGATACCGAGGGACGCGGAGGCAGCCGCATCGGCGGCACCGTGCCGGGGCACGAGCAGGACCACCCCGGTCCCAGAATCGTTGACCTCGGGGAGGGGGAGCACCGTGCCGAGGGGTGGCGCGAGATTCGAGAGCCCCGGATACTCCGTCGCCAGCGGATGAACATAGGGGAGGCCCGTGAAGCTCGAACCCAAGCGCTCTTCGAGGACCTCGACCTCAGCGTCGGGGAACCATGCCGCAAGCCTCGGAAGGGCGGACCGGGCGAGCGCGATCCGTTCCTCGACCCCGCGACGACGGAAGCGCGCGATGACGTACGGGAGTTCGGCGTTGACAAGCACGGCCGCGGTGGCGAGAAGCTTCCACGGCGCGTCCGTCCAGACGATCAGGCTCGTCGGAGGCGTGATCGAGGGAAGGGGAAACCGGACGAGCGAGGTGGAGCCAGGCTCCGCGCGGTAGACGATCGTCTCGGGGCTCCGGGCCCCGCGGCAGCGCGGGCAGCATCGGAACGGAAGGTCGCGCGTGACCAGGAGGCCGAGACTCGCGAGGGTATCGACCATCTCCTGCACGCGCGCGAGCATCGCCTCCTGGGAACGACCGGGCGGTCGCGCCTTCCCCGTCCAGCATCCGATCGTGTCGAGGAAGGCTCGGCGGGCTTCGACGAGAGCGGGGTCGGTCGAACTGCGCGGTTCCAGGAAGCCGATGCTGCGGCGCTCCCGCTCCGCTCCGAACCGGGCGATGACGTCGGCGCAGACGAGACGGGCCGCGAGATCCAGCGTCGGCTCGCTCCCGGTGATGGTGCCCAGGAACTGGCGCGTGACGGCGCCCTCGGCGGGGCCGACGACACCCGCCTCTGCCGGGAGCGATCGTTCGTTCCACAGCGACCGAATGGACGCTTCGATTTCGGGAGGCTTCAGTTGCCGAGGGAGTGGCTGCATCGCGACGGCGGGACCTCGGTCTCCCTCCCCGACGAATTTGATGCTGGCCGTGTTCGATAAGGGTTTCGTCGTCGGCGTCGACGGTCGAATCCGGAATCCAAGTTGGTGGAGGTGCGAGTCTTGACGAACTCCGGCAACCCTTATCCGCCGATTCGCGTGGTCGCGCTTCGGAAGGTCGGCCGATGGCTTGGAGCCAGGCGGAAGTTCGGGAGCTCAAGGAGGGGCGCTACCTCCTCATCGACGAGGAACCGTGCCGGATCATCAGCATCCAGATGTCGAAACCCGGGAAGCACGGAGAAGCGAAGGCACGGATCGACGCCGTCGGGCTCTTCGACGGGTCGAAACGCAGCGTCGTGTATCCGGTGAAGCACAAGGTCCAGATCCCGATGATCGGCCGGAAGCAAGCCCAAGTGCTCTCGCTCACCGATGCGGAGGTCCAGCTCATGGACCTCGAAACCTACGAGACGTTCTCCCTCGCGATCGAACCGGCCCTTAAGGGCACGCTCACCCCGGGTACCGAGGTGCAATACCTCGACACGATGGGCAAGCGACGCATCACGAAGCCGTAGCCGGGACCGGCTCGCCGCCCCGACGGCCTCCCTGACCCACCTTAATAAGCACGATGCGGCATGATTCTGCCGGTCCACGGACGGGCCCTCGCCCATCGGTCCGATGGGCCGGTCGAGGAGCCGGAGCATGGACGGTTCGGGGGGGATGGGGGGCGTCCCCTCTTCGAGGCTCTCCCGCCTCCTCCAAGAGAAGGCCGATGCCCTGCGCAAGCGTCGGCAAGGCGCGGACCGTGCGGTCGAGGTGGCGGACACGAAGATCCGTCAGCTCTCCGAAATCGGGATCGAACTCCCCGAATCGGCGGAGCGCATGGCCAAGGTGCGCGACGGCCAGCGAAAATCGGACTGGGACGGCGTCGAAGCGCTCGCCAAGGAGCTCTCCCAGTACCTCGACCAGGAGAGCGGTCCGCTCCTCGAATCCCACCGCCGGGAGGCGCTCGAGCGATACGAGGTGCTCGCGAGTGCCGGGATCACCCTCCCTTCGGCCGCGGAACGGATCGCCGAATTTCGGGCCGAACCGAAGTCGCAAGACGTCGGCGCCGCCATCGAGAGCCTCGCGGGCTTCGCGGAGTTCCTTCGCCGCGGGGAGCAGGAGTTCGCCTCGGGACTTCGCTCCCAGGCTGTCGAGGTCGCGCGCTGGGCGAAAGAACCCGAGAATCGGGTCAAAGCTCTCGAGCGCTACTTGGCGGAGCTCCTCGGTCAGATCGAGCAAGGCACCCAGATCGACCTAGCGGCTCGGTTGCGCGAGGATCTCCCGCGCGATCTCCCGCAAGCCGTCCAACTTCGGGCGAAGGCTCGGGAAGCTGGTGAGGCGGTGCTCGCCGTCTGTCGCGAGGTGGGCCTTGTCGTTCGGTCGCTCGAGGAAGCGATGGCCGCCGACGAAAGCGCTCTTCCGACACGATGGAGCGAGACCGTCCCCGCCATCGATCGGGCTCGGGAGGAGGTCTCCGAGGAACTACGCCACCGCGTCCACGACCAGCTGACCGGACTCGTGGGAACTCTCGAATCCCTGCGGGAACATGGGGCCGATCCCTCCGAAGCCATCGCCGACCTAGCCGGACTCATCGAACGCGAGACGACCGCCTCGCCGGAGGAGATCGGAACGCTCTTTCGCCAGGCCCGCGAGGTCACCGAGCGACCGGTCGTCGCGGTCGTCGCCGATCTCCTCGACGAGGTCCGGCCCCGGCTCGTTGAGGCTCGGCAGCTCGGACGCGATCCTTCCGAAGTCTTCGCCTCGATGAACCGGGCGCGCGAAGCGCTCCGCTTGAAGATCTTCGGCGAAGCGCTCGCCGCGAGCGTCGAAGCCGTCGACCGGGTGTCCCGCCTCACCGGGGACCTCGACGGAGCGCGGGACGAGGCGGAATCCCTCGAGTCCTTGCTCGAACGCCTCGAAGCCATGCAGGTCCCGTCCGAACCGTTCCGGCGCTCGCTCCAGCAGGCGAAACGCGAGATCGAACGGTTCGAAGTGGAACGCGCGCGCGCGACCCTCCGCGACACGGTGCGGGCAGTCGGGCGCGAAACCGCGCGCCACTTCCGAGCGGAACTTACGAGCCTCCAAGGTTCGGTCGACCTCGCGAAGGCGCGCGGATTTCTTCCGCCCGAGATGGAGACCGAGCTCGCGGAGGTCGGGCATCAGCTCGAGTCCGGAAGCCTCGCGACGGCCGGCGAGACGCTCGGCCAGCTCGATGCGCGCTTGCGCGCGGCAGCTGGACCGTACGTGGCACGCCGCGTGGAGGAGATGGAGGCGGCGCTCGCAGAACTTCCGGACCGCGAACGGTCCGACCCGACCCGGCGTTCGCTCGCCGACGCGGACGTTGCGCTGCGCGTGAAGGACGACTTCGCGCTCGCGTTCGAGAGCCTGTCGCAGGCGGAGAAGGAGTTCGCGGCCGTGTTCTCCTCCGAGGCGACCGACCTCCTCGAGGCCCTCGAGGAGCATCAGCATCTGCTCGACGAAATGGGTGGGACCGGCGCGGAGTTCCAGCAGCAGATCGACGGGGTCCAGCAGATCTTCGACATGGGCGACTTCGTCAAGGCGACGAAGGCAGCCCGCGAGATCCTCTCCCGCACGGGGGAGCGAGAGACGGAGCGCGGCGAGGAGGCGGTCTCACATGCGAAGCTCGCCCTCGTCGAGCTCGAGAAGCTCGGCCTCGGGACCGCACCGCTTCGCACCCGCTTCGATACGAGCGTCGCCGCGCTCAAGGAAGGTCGGATCGTCGAGGCGTACCAAGCGGCGACCGCGATCGAGTCCGAGGGCTCGCAACTTCGTGCGCGAGCCCAGAACATCGCGACGCGGCTCGACAGCGAAGCGGAACGACTCGACACGCTCGGCCACGATGGGGTCGACGTGGCGCCGCTCCAGTCCCAAATCGAACCGATTCGCAAGTTCTACCGTACGCTCGATTTCGCCGCAGCCGAGGACCGGGTGACGCGCCTCGCCGCCGCGGTCGACGCGCTCTCCCAGCAGGTCGAGATCGACCGCTCCTCGACCGAGACCGAGGATCTGCTCGTCGATGCTCAGGAGTTCGGGGTCACGACCGAGGCCACCGAGACGGAACTCCGAGAGGGTCGCTCGAAGCTCGCCGCCGGGGACCGCGCCGGGGGCATCGCGCTCCTCCGGAAGGCGCACTCCGAGATCCTCCGCTCCCTGCGGCCGGTGCTCGAAGAGAACCTGAAGCTCATCGAGCAGGACTTTGAGATCGCGCGAGGCGCGGGCGTCGATCTGGCGCCCGTGTCGGTCATCCTAATGGACGCACGACGGCGACTCGCCCGGCCGGTGCCCATCGGTGCGGCCGAGCAGATCGAGAGCGCGCGGACGCATCTCACCGAAACTCGGGGCTTCCTCGAACAGGCCGAGCTGGGGGCACGGAGGGCCCAGGACGCAGCCTCGGAGGCCGACCTGCTCAACCTCATGACCCCGGCGTTCCGGGCCCGACTCGAGAGCGTGGAAAAAGCCCTGAGCGCCCGGGCGCACGGACGGGTCCTTGAGCTCGCGGGCCCGCTCGAGAGGGAGCTCCACCAGACCACGAATCACCACGTGAGCCGGACGCTTGCGGGCCTCCAGGGACTCCTCGTCCGCGCGCGGGAGGATGGGAGCGTGACCGCCGCGGCCGACAACCTCCTCTCGCAAGGTCGGGAGGCGCTCCAGCAAGGACGCCCGATGGAGGCCCTCCAACTGGCGGCCCGCAGCGAGGGCGAGATCGAGCGTCTCGGACTGCAGACCCGGCTCGCGCGAGGCGCGTTCTCCACGCTCGAAGCCCGGCTCGAGCGAAGCCACGTGGAGGGGATCCGGCTCCCGAAGGCGACCGAGCTCATGAACGAGGCTCGGGCGGCGCTCGAGCGCAAGGAGTACCCCAGGGTCTTCGAGATCGCCTTCGACGCCTCCGAGTCGATTGCCGACGCGCGCGATTTCTACCGCAAGGCCCGTGATGCCCTCGAGATCGCGGATCGCCAGATCAAGGAGGCGATGGAGCTCGGCGCGGACCTCGTCGAGGTCATCGCGATCCTGGAGCAGGCTCGGAAGGCTTCGCAGGCGGGGCAATACGGGATCGCGGCGGCCAAGGCGCGGGAGTCGGTCGAGCTTTCCCGGTGGGCGGTCGAACGCCTCTACGCGGGGTCGCTCGCCTCCGTGCGCTCGCTCCTCGGTCAGGTCGAATCGAGCGGGGCACCCGAAGGGACCGATGTCAGCGCCCACCTCGCCGAGGCCGAAGCCTTCCTGCAGGGGAAGGCATGGCGCGAGGCCGGACAAGCCCTCGATCGCGCGCGGAGCCGGGCGATCGCCGTCCTCGACCGACGGGTCGACGAGCGCCTCGCCCCTCTCCGCAAGGCCCGAAAGCCCGGCGAGACGGGGACCGCCGCCGAGGGTTCGGGAAGCTCCGCATGGTCGGCGCGCCTCGCCGAGGCACGCGATGCCCACGACTATCGCAAGGCCTTCTCGATCCTCGATGATGCGGAGAAGGAGCTCGGCGCGGCGGAGCGAACGCGGACCGAACGTCAACTTGCGGAGCTGAAGGAACGCCTCTTCGTCGGGGAACGCCTCGGACTCGATACCACGCCGGCGATGGTGGAGTTCAGCGGGGGCCGGATCGCGCTGGACCAGGGAGCGCTCGAGGAGGCGGCGCAGCACATCGGGAAGGGGAACGCGGCGCTCGTCGAGATGCTCCGCAACAAGCTCGCCTCACGCACCAAAGAGGTCGAAACGGAGCTCGGGTTCGCGCGGACCGGGCTCCGGATCGCGCTCGGCGCGCTCCCCGAACGGATGGACGAGTTGCGTCGCGCTGCCGAGAAGAACCAGTTCGTCGAGGCTGCGCGCCTGCTCCTCGCGGCCGAGGACGAGCTCAACCTGCGCAAATCCCAGCATCGCGAGCTCCTCAATCTGCACTACCTGGTCGACGCTGCCCTCGACCGGGCCGCCGCGCGCACCATCGACACGACGGAGGCGCGAACGCTCCTCGAGGAGTCCCAGATCGGACGGACCGGGGATTATCTCGAGGCGATCGCGAAGGCGCGTTCCGCGCTGAAGCTCCTCGAAGGGGTGTTGAAGCAGTCCGAGCCTCCGACGGCGTTCTGGCCCTTCCGCCAAATGCCCGGTTCCGGCGAGAAGTAGGCCCCGTCGGGCGCGCCCGGTTCGGGTCCTCCTGGCTCGATCGACCGCGTTGCGTCGGAGGGCGGGGCGCCTCAGTACGAGGAACTGATCGTCGGTCCGCCGGGAACGTTCGGGGGAAGTCCGCGGGGTGGTCCCAGGGGCAAGCGATCGTACTCGACGGCGTGCTTGATCCCCCGGCGCCGAAGCATCGTCGAGACCTCCTCAGTGATCTGCACGACCTCTTGCGTTCGAGCCGGCTTCGAGAAATAGAACTCGGGGTGCCGGGCATCGCAGATCGGAAAGACGAGGCGCATCCCGAACGCGTCGGCTCGGTTGTAGCCGCAGGGCTTGCGATCGGCGCGCAGGTCGCGGAGATTCTCCTCGAGCAGGACTTCCGGCACCATCGGCTCGGATTCCTTCACGAAGGGTCGGTTCGCTTCGACGACCTTCTTGTGGATCTCCGGATACACGCGGGTGAGATCCACGTAGTGGCGCCGGGACTCGAGGATGATGTGACCGCTGCGGGCCTTCACCGGGGGCGTCAGAGCGGCGGGGAAGGAGGCGCCGTATTTGGGGTTGGTGCGGCAGGAGCGAAGAGGGGACACGCGGATCCCTCAGCTTCGGCGGCCCGTTGCGAAAGGCTCAAGGAGCGGACCCCCTAGCGGAGCTCCGGCGCTCCCGTAGTCTAGTGGTCAAGGATAGAGGCCTCTCGAGCCTCTGACGCGGGTTCAAAGCCTTGGGGCGGAAGCCCCAAGGGGAAACTCCCGCCGGGAGCACTCCCATCCTACGCGGTTGTTGGTCACGCCGTGCGTCGCTAGGGGACGAGCCCGGCAGCTCCCCGCGTACTCGCACCCGCCGGATTCCTCGATCGACGGTTTTGCCCCGAGGATCCTCCGCAGCGGCCGAAGCCCCCTCTACTCGTCCGGATCCCCATTCGATTTCCTCTTCGGGAGCTTGAGGCGCTGAACCGGCGCCGGAATCTCGGGGTCGGTATCCGGATCGGCGCGTTCCGGCGGCGCAACCGGCAGGGGGATGCTCGGATCTTGTCGGGATGGGGTGCTGGTCAACGGAGAAACGTAGTCCTTCTCGGCGGAGGGAGTGTAGGTGGCGCCACCCGACATCGGCTTCTGGGCCAGGAGCGTCGCGAGGTAGGCCGAGAACATCGTGCTGGCGCCGTCGGTGCCCCCGCCGGCCATGACGAGGGTGTCCGGAGTGATCCGCACTTTGCCCGCCTGCAGGAGATCGACGGTCTTGATCAGGGCGACCTTGTCCGGTCCGATGACGTCCGCCTGCGCGTGGTAGGCGTCCGCCTGCGCCTCCCCTACCCGACGGATCGATGCGGCATTTCCGTCGGCGACAATCCGGGTTGAATCTCGGACGCCCTCGGCCTGCTTGACCGCGGCCTTCGCGTTGTTCTCGTTGATCACGATCTGGAGGTCGGCCTGCACCACTTGGGGCTGGAGGTTCGCCCGCGCGGTCATTTCCTGCACGGAGATCCGGCGTTGCTCCGCCGACGCCTGCTCGACGTACTGGGCCTGCTGCTGCACGGCGATCTCCTTGTTCGTCTGGGTCGCGAGCAGCGTGGGATCGACCTGGATGTAGGAGATCAGCAGGTTCTGGGCTTCGACGAGGTACTTCTGGAACGCTCCGCGGGCCTTGTCGAGGGCCTCCTGCTGGAGTTGGGAACGGCTGCGGACGAACTCGAGCGCTTGCTT
>JAKIWU010000032.1 GCA_022749905.1 Thermoplasmata archaeon | reverse complement strand
CGCCGACGCGGTGAACGCGAGGCTCCCGAGCGGGCCCCCGCTCCCGCTGCCGTAGTAGGAGGCGAGGCCGGCCCAGATGATGGCCGCCGGGATGAGGGTGAGCGCCGCATCGATCCAGAATGCCGCACCGCGTCGGAGCGCGGACGCAAGACGCCGCTCGCGGAGCGCGTAGCCGATGTGCACCTGGGAGCGTGCGGTCCACCACGCCCGTTGGACATCGGGCGCACTGCTCGCGCCCCCTTCGGCGAGGGCTTCGAGGTTCCGGTGATCGGCTTCGAACCACGGTGGGACTCCAAGACCCTCCCACGGCCGGCCCGGCGCGGGGGAGGCTGCACCCAGCATCCGGCGGGTCGCACGGACAGAGATACGGGCCGCCTCTGCGGAAGCCGCCACGCTCTCCGCGGGTCGGGCGGCGAGGGCCGCATCGACCGCCCTTGAGAGGAACGCATCGGGGTTCGCCGTCGACGGAACCGCCGGGCTCGGATCCGGAGTGGGGGCGCCCCTCCGTCCACTGACCGCAAGCAGGAGGTAGGCCGACGCCGCGGCAAGGAGCCCGCTGAGGAAGAGAAGGTCGAGGAGTCCGGCTCCGCCGATGACGAGGAAGCCCGGAGCCCCCGTCCCGTAGAGTGGGGGCTGTCGCAGGACGTCAGCTCCCACCAGGGTTCCGAAGGTCGCGAGCGCGTACGCGACCCCCGGCGCCACCCTGGGATCTCGGCGGTAGCCATAGAACGTCAGCGGGACCGCGATCGCTCCCGCGCCGAGGGGCGCGATCAGGTAGTACGGGAAGTTCGAGACGATCCCGACCCCGGGAACGGCAGCCGTGGTGAGGAAGGTGACGAACACCACGCCGGAGAGGATCGCGAATGGGGCTGCGAGGTGAGGGCGGTCTCCGGAGAGGTCCGGTGCAACGGACTCGGCAGCGTAGAGGGCGATCGGTGCGACGGCGGAGATGAGGAGGACGAGGAGGTAGCTCTCGGTCCGGCTCGCTACGAGCACCACAACGGCGAACAGGATCCCGGTCTCGATGGCGAGCGCGAGGAGGAAGAACGCGAGGGCAGCGACGGCCCTTCGGGATGGTCGAAAGGCGCTCACGAGGAGCAGGCCCGAGACGATGAGAGGAAAGAGGCCCCCTCCGATGTCGATGCCCAGCACGCTTCCGTCCCATCCGAAGAACGGCATCGTGCCGAAGATCGCGCCAAGGAGGCCCGCGGGCACGAGGAGCCAGAACGTCCGTCGGGTGAGGCCCGAAGCACGGGCGACGCCGGGATCCTCCCACGCGACGAGGAAGAGGAAGGCGATCCCGAGCGCCGGGAGCGCGAGGAAGGACGTGGTCTGAACGATATCGCTCAGCAGCGTTCCGAGGTCGACCATCTCGACTTCCGCGGTGGACCGGAGCGCCGAGGGGCGCGGCGGTTCGTCGTCGGGGAACGGTGGGAGCCGCGCACCCTATAATCTTTTGACACGCCCCCGGCTCCAATCGCTCGGATGACGACGACGCGGGTGGAGGAGGATTCCCTCGGGACCCGCGAGGTCCCCCTGGCCGCGTACTACGGCATCCAGACGGTCCGCGCCGTCGAGAATTTTCCGGTGAGCGGACTGAAGATCTCTCGCCACCTGATCCGAGCCTACGCGCTCGTCAAGCTCGCCGCGATCCGGACGAACACCCGGCTCGGCGCCGTCGATGCGAAACGAGGAGCCGCGATCGAGCAAGCCGCGCGCGAGATGGCGGAAGGCCGCTACGACCACGAGGTCGTCGTGGACATCTTCCAGGCCGGGGCCGGCACGAGCACCCACATGAACATCAACGAGGTGCTCGCGAACCGCGCCCTCGAGATCCTCGGGCATCCGCGGGGGGAGTACAAGGAACTCAGCCCGAACGACCATGTCAACCGAGGGCAATCGACGAACGACACCTATCCGACAGCGGCCCAGGTCGCAGCCCTGCTCGGGTTTGCCGAGTTGCGGCGGTCCGTCGAGGCTCTCGTCACGAGCCTCCACCGCAAGGGGGACGAGTTCGCGGATCTGCCGAAAGCCGGTCGCACCCACCTCAAGGATGCGATGCCGGTGACCCTCGGGGCCGAGTTCCACGCGTGGGCGAATGCTCTCGCGCGGGTCCTCGAACTTCTGCCACCGGTCGAACAGGCTCTCGCCGAGGTCCCCCTCGGAGGGAGCGCTGTCGGGAGCGGCATCAACTCGCTCCCTGGCTTCCGGGGAGGTTCGGTCGAGGAGCTCGCCCGCCTCTCCGGCTTTCCGCTGAAGGTCGCGCGCGATCCGTTCGAAACGATGCAGAGCCGTTGGCCCCTCGGGGCCGCCTCGGCGTGGCTCCGGACCCTCGCCCTCGAGCTCATCCGGATCGCGAACGATATCCGGCTCCTGTCGAGCGGCCCGGCCACGGGCCTCGACGAGATCCGGCTTCCCGAGATCCAGCCCGGCTCCTCCATCATGCCGGGGAAGGTGAACCCCTCCGCCGCGGAGTGCCTCGACATGGTGGCCTTCCACGTCGTGGGCGCCGACCTCGCGACGACGCTCGCGATCCAGGCGGGCCAGCTCGAGATCAACGTGATGATGCCGCTCGCCGCCGCGGAGCTCCTCTTCTCCATCGACATCCTGTCGAACTACCTCCCCGTGTTCGCGAAGACCTCGGTCGACGGGGTGACCGCGAACGCGCCCGTCCTCGAGAAGTATCTCCTCGAGTCGACGGCCCTCGCGACGATCCTGACCCCGAAGTTCGGCTACCTCAAGGTGGCGGAGCTCATCCACGAGTCCTCGCGAACGGGCGTGCCGGTCCGCACCCTCCTCGTCGAACGGAAGCTCCTCACCGCCGATGAGGTCGCGAAGCTCCTGAGCCCTCCGGCCCTCCTCGGCATCACCCGCCCCGTACCGTGAACCTGAACCGAACGGCTCGTCGAAGCACATGACGAAAGAAGCGGCTCCCGCTCCCCCCGCCACCGACGAATCCGCGGTCCCGCTCGGCGCCGACACGACCGCCGAGTACCGTCGGACCGTCGAGGTCCTCGGGAAGGTGGGGCTCACCGTCTACGAGGCCCGCGCCTACATCGCCCTCGTGGCGCGCGGGGTCGGCGACGCCGCCACGCTCGCCCTCGCGGCGAAGATCCCTCGGACGTCGGCCTACAAGGTTCTCGAATCCCTCACGCAGAAGGGCTACGCCGTCCCAACGGGGGGGAAGCCGATCCTCTTCCGCCCCAAGCCCCCCCTCGAGGTCGCCGAATCCCTCAAGGGCTCGATCCAGGAGGTGTTCGATGGACTCGAATCGCTCCATCGGATCGTCGCCGAGCACGGCGAGCCCCAGCTCGTCTACCTCCTCGCGGGCCGGGACCGCGTCATCGGGAAGATCGCCGAACTCCTCGATCAATCGATGCAGGCGTTCATCCTGACCACACCCCAGCTTTCCGAGCTCCGAGAGGAGATTGGGAAGAAGGTCGCGAGCGCGATCAAACGCGGGGTCACGGTCACGTTCGTGACCGGACCGCTTCAGCGGATGCCGGAAGGGGTCCGGCACGTCGCCCGGAACAACCTCGTCGCGACCGAGGTCCTCGCCGACGGCCAGCACGCGCTCCTCGCCGCCCCGGGTCTCGACGCGTGCGGCTTCACGGACAATCCCATCCTGACGGCGCACCTGAAGCAGTTCCTCGAGGTCATCCTCGAGGCGGGCGAGCCCGCAAGCCCAACCCCGTGATCGTCCTACCCCGCGGGAACCGCACGTCCCCCGCCGAGAGGGTCCGGGCGAGAGTGCGGGCCGAGTTCGGGGACGCGATCGCCGAGCGGCTGCCGAACGGCTACCAACGACTCGGATCGGTCCTCGTGCTTCAACTCGACTCTGCGGTGCGGCCCGCGTATGCGGCCATCGGGGAGGCTTGGAAGGCCGCGCTCGGCGTCCAGACCGTCCTCGCGCGTAGCGGCGCGGTGACCGGGGAGTTCCGGGATCCCCACCTCGAGCGGATTGCTGGGGATGGGAGCGAGACAGAGATCCGCGAGAACGGGATCCGCTACCGCCTCGATGCCGCCCGCATGATGTTCGCCCGGGGGAACCAGGGGGAACGTCGACGCTTCGGACAGCTCGTGCAACCGGGCGAGACGGTCGTCGACCTCTTTGCCGGGATCGGGTACTTCACACTGCCCGCGCTCGTCCATGGGAGAGCGGGAAGAGTCCATGCGGTCGAGAAGAATCCCGTGGCCTTCCGGTATCTCGAGGAGAACCTGCGGATCAACGCTGCGGACACGCACGCAACCGCGTACCTTGGCGACAATCGTGAGACCCCCGTCCCGAGGGGGACCGCGAACCGCGTGGTCCTCGGATACCTCCCGACCGCCGTTCCCTGGATCGATCGGGCCCTCGAGCTTCTCCAGCCCGCCGGAGGCACGCTCCACGTGCACCTCGTGTCGCCGACTCGGGCCGGACTCCCGCTTGCGGTCGGGACCGTGCGGGCCGCCGTCACCCGCGCGGGACGCAGGGTCCGAGCGATCGCGGGGCGCGAGGTGAAGCCGTACGGCCCCGGACGGATGCACGCGGTCGTCGACGCCGAGGTCGCGGCGCGGTAAGGTCGATCAGCTCGCCCTGGCCACCGCCGAGGCTCGTGGCCGGACTGTCGCGACGGCGGCGGGGAACGCCTTCGCGAAGGCCTCGATGTCCTTCGGCGGGTTCGAGAACGAGGCGCGGATGAACTGGCCGCCGAACTTGGGCGAGAGGTAACTCCCCGAACGAAGGAAGACGCCGTGCTTCAGGAGGAGTTCCTTCTGGAGCTCCTCGGGTGCGACCCCGGCCTTGGCGAGGTCGATCACGAACATGTTCGCCTGGGAGGGATAGACCGGCAACGAGGTGCCCGGCACCGTTGCCACCACATCGCGGATCCGTTGCTGATTCGCGCGGGTCTGCGCGAGCACGCTCCCCAACCATCGCGATTTCGTCCGGAGCGTCGCCGCCGCCGCCACCTGGGCGAGGATGTTCACGCCGAGGTCGTTCGTGTTGTACCGCGCGATCCGCTGGACGAGCTCCTTCGGACCGGCGAGCCCTCCGAGGCGGAGCCCTGCGAGGCCGCAGTTCTTCGAGACCGACCAGACGGTGATGGTCTCGGACGGGGCGAACGTCCTCGCGAGCGTGTGATGCTCGGCGAAGTCTCGGTACGTGACATCGTTGAGGATCCAGAGCTTGTGGTCCTGCGCGAGCTCGGCGATCGCGCGGACCTCGGACTCGGGGTAGCCCGAGCCGAGAGGGTTGAGGGGATCGATGAGCAGGATCATCCGGGTCTTCGGCCCGATCGCTGCTCGGACGGCGTCCGACGTGAGGCGGAACGGGGGTTGGTAGATCTCGAGGTTCCGGGTCCGGGAGCCCGAGAGCTCGACGAACTTGTGGATGATGAGGTAGCTCGGGTCGGACGCGATGACCTCGTCGCCGGAGGAGAGGAGCGCGCGGGCGAGCATGTAGAGCGCCTCGGTCCCCCCCGAGGTGATCTGGACGGCCTCGTCCGAGGAGAACCCGAAGTCCGCGGTGACGAGATCGCGCAGCTCGGGAAGTCCGGGGGCGAACGGGTACCCCTCGTAGCGGCGCTCCCGAAGCGCCTCCTCGATCGCGGCCGAAGCGATCTCGGGGGGCACGAGATGGTTGGTGTTCTGGCTCATCCAGACGACCTCCTTTCGGTGCTCGTGCGCGTACCGGAAGGCATCGAACGGGGGCTCGGTCATCGGGGGCGTTCGCCTCCTCCCGTAGCGGAATCATAACGGCTCCCTCTCCCGAGCACCGTTCCGTCCCGCCAAGGGATCGACCGAAACCGAGCCGACCGAACCCGAGCGCTACGCGGGAACTCCCGCAAGGAACGTCGTGACGATGCCCATCGATTGAACCCGCGCCTCGACGGGGGTGAACCCTCCCTCCTGGAACATCCGGACCATGGTCCCACGGTCCGGCAGACGCTTGAGAGATTCAGGCAAGTAGCGGTACGGACCTTCCCGATGGACGAGCCTTCCGAGCCAGGGGACGACCGTGTCAAAGAAGGAGTCAAACAGCGCGCGGAACCAGCCGGGCTCCGGTTCGGTGATCTCGAGCGTCAGGAGCGTCCCACCCGATGTGAGCACGCGCCGCAACTCGGCGATCCCCTCGGGAAGGCTCGAGAGGCTTCGGACCATGAACGCCGACGTGACGAGGTCGAAGGTTCCTGATCGAAATGGCAGGCGGAGGCAGTTGGCTTTGCCCCAAGCGAGTCGATCCCGCACCGAATCGGGGAGCGCGCGGCGCCGCGCCCGCTCCAGCATCGCGCCCGTGAAATCGACCCCCACCACTCGGGCATTCGGGAATCGGCGCGCCGCCAGTACCGCGAGGTGGCCCGGACCACAGCCTACATCGAGGACGCGGCTCGGCGCGCTCCCTCTCCGGAATCGGTCAAGGTCCCAGAACGCCCTCGGCCTCCAGAGAAAATCCCCACCCAGCGAGGCGACGTGGTCGAACCAATCGTAGCCGGCCGCAATGCTGGCGAACATGGCGCGAATCTCGCGCTCGAATCCGGGGCCCTCGCGCTCGGGGTAGGGTGACCCGTCGGAGGCCGTCCGGATGGAGGGCGGAACGAGGGACGGGTGCGCCCCCGGTGAACCCCCGTCGCTCGTCATCCAAGGCGGAGCAAGACACCGGATGGGAATACGCCTCGTGAAACCGCCAGCCCGACTCTCCGGGATTGGATGCGCGAGCTGCGAGCGTAACAGTTATCATCCGAGGGTCGACTCGAATCCCCTGCGATGGACCCGACCCCAACTCTTTCGGCCGCCGCCGCTTCGGAGCCCAGTCCGGCGCCCACCATTTCCCTCGTTCGGAGGCTCTCCTTCTGGGGATTCGGGACCCTGATCGTCCTCGCGGTCGCCTTCTATCTGTTGTGGGGGATCTCCTACGGATACTGGACGGACAACGGCGTCTACGCCGTGACCATCACGCTCCTCGCGTTCGGACTCGCGGGTATGTGGCTCGTGACGCCGAACCCGCCCACACCTGCCGGAGAACCGCCGTAGAACCGCCCGGCCCGCTGCCCAGGATCGCCTAGGTCAGAGGGGCTGCCCCGCGAGCGCCCACTTGGTCGGGCCCGTTGAGTGGCACGCGACACAGAGTCCGGGGGCCGGAACGGCGATCGGGAGATCCGACTCGGGCACTCCGAGGAGCGACCCATCGATCGCGGTCTCGATCGCGTGTCCGCAGGCCTCCGTTCCGCACCAGGGCACCACCCGTACGTGCTTCGAGTTCCGGAGCTCCTCGAGGGTGGTCGCCGTCGCGAACGACTGTTGGAACGTGGCGAGCGCACGCTTCCGAAGCTCCTCGTCAAACTCCGAGAGCTTCCGAACGATGCCGGCTTCAAGGTCCGTGGGTCCGATCGAGCCCTTGCGACCGAGCCGATCGACCGCGGTGACGGTCCCGGCTGCGGATTCTCTCGGCCCGATCTCGAGGCGGAGGGGAACCCCGGCGGTCTCCCACTTGTAGTACTTCGCGCCCGGGCGGTCCTCCGAGCGATCGACCCAGCATCGGAGTCCCCGGTCCTGCAGGCGCGTCGCGAGGCCCCCGATGAAGGCGTCCATGCCATCGGCTCCCTTTCCGGAGATCGGGACGATCACGATCTGGTAGGGCGCGATCTCGCTCGGAAAGACCGCCCCCTTTGCATCGCCGTGGACGGCGAGGAGTGCCCCGATCAGGCGTTCGGAGAGTCCGAAGGTCGTCTGCTGGACCGGCTTGCGGTTCCCCTCCGGGGTCTCGTAGGAGATCCCGTAGGGTTTCGAGAAGTTCTCCTGATAGTGGTGGATGCTCCCGATCTGGAGCGTCCGCACGCCCCCGATCGGGATGTCGAGCGCCACCGAGTAGTACGCGCCGGGGAACTTGTCCCATTCCGGTCGTCGCACCGGGACGAACGGCAGAGCGAGGGAGTGCGCCATCTTCGCGAAGGCTTCGAGGTTCGAGCGGACCCGCGCGTCGGCCGCCGCCTCGTCGACCTGGCAGGTATGCTCCTCGAAGAAGTGGATCTCCCGAACCCTGAGGAAGGGTCGCGTGGTCTTCGTCTCGTAGCGGAACGTGTTGACGATCTGGTAGACGTTGAGCGGCAGGTCCCGGTGCGAGCGCACCCAGAGGGCGAACACCGGATAGATCGCGGTCTCGCTCGTCGGACGGAGGGCGAGCGGCATGTCGAGCTCGGTCGACCCGCCCTTCGTGACCCAGAAGACCTGGGCGTCGAACCCCTTGATGTGTTCGCCTTCCTTCTGGAACTCGTTCGCAGGGATCAGGGTGGGGAACTCGACTGGTCGGCTCGCCGTTGCCTCGATCTCCCGCGACATCACGCGGTCGAGCTGGCGGCGGGCGAGGAAGCCGTACGGGGTCCAGACGTTCATGCCCTTGACCGGGTAGCGCTTGTCCGAGAGGCCCGCTGCCTCGACGACGGCGAGGTACCAATCGATGAAGGCGGAGCTCTTGTCCGGGAGATCGGCCATCCCGGAGGACCGGGAGGTCCCTTCGGTTAAAGCGTGTCAGGAGACGCTCGGGCATGCTTCGAGTCGGACCTAGATTCTTATGGGAAGTGGCCGGCTATTGCGGACGATGAAGCTCGTCGTCTCTGTCGACAGAGATGACGACCTCGGCCGCAAGGCCGGGGTGGTCGGCCCGGTCGTCGGCCGCGAACGGGTCCTCGACGCCGCGACGCGGCTCGGCATCGCGGATCCCGAGGACTCCGACACGAATGCGCTCTTCGCCGCGATCCGGCTCCACGACGAGCTCCGGGCGGCAGGAGAGGAGGTCGAGGTCGTCGCCCTCACGGGCTCTCCGAAGGTCGGCGTCGTCTCCGACCGGAAGGTCGCGGACCAGTTCGATCGCGTCCTCCAAGCGCATCCGGCGGAGTCCGCGATCCTCGTCTCCGACGGGGCCGAGGACGAGTACCTCTACCCGATCCTCTACTCGCGGGTCCGCATCGATGGCGTTCAGCGGGTCTACATCCGTCAGAGCGCGAGCCTCGAATCGACCTACTACACCGTCCTAAAGGCGCTCAAGGACCCGAAGCTCCGCGCGAAGACCGTCCTGCCCCTCGCGCTCGCACTGCTTACCTTGGGCCTCGCCGCAGCCGGTGGCGTCATCGGCTACGGCGTGATCGGCCTCGTGATCCTGCTTGGGGTCTACCTGATCTTCTGGACGTTCGACATCGACGAGGCGCTGATCGATGCCTTGCGCTCGGCCTCGACGGACATCCGGCAGGGCTCGGTGGCGTTCGGCTTCGGCCTCTTCGCGATCGCGCTCGTCGGGCTCGGCTTTCTCTCGGGGTACAACGTCTCCGTCGCGATCCCCCAGAAGACCCCGATCGACCGCGCGCTCCTGTTCATGCAGGCCGCGCTCATCTTCTGGCTCATCGCTTCGTTCGTCTGGGAAAGCGGGCGCGCCGTGCGGCGCTACTTCCTCCACGGCAGGCTCCCGCGCTCGTTCTTCATCGCGACGACCTCGATCGGCGGGATCGGGCTCGTCTCCTACGGGATCGTCTTCGCGGTCGAGTCCCTCGAGGGGCTCGTCGCCCCCGGGAGCCTCCCCCTCGTCGTCAGCACGATCCTCGCGGGGCTTGCGCTCGTGATCGGCGCTGGCATCCTCCAGCAGTACCTCAAGGCCCGCGCGATCGCGGCAACGCGCGTGGACGCGTCGAGTTCCGACTCCCCGACCAGCTAGGGACGCGCCTCGAGGATCACGCGCTCGACGTCGGCCGCCGGGACTTCGAGCCGGCAACGCTGGGCGAGGATCTTCCTCGCGCCGTCGACGCTGTGCGCCTCGGCGTACGCGCGGCCCGCGAGCGTCGCGAGGTCCTCCCAGTAGTTCCAGGGGAAGACGACCCAGACCCAGGCGTCCCGCGGGATCTCCTCCGCATAGTAGGTCGGGATGAACTTCGAGTGGCCGATGTGCAGGAACGCCGCGGACTCCACCTGGCGGGCGCGTGCCTTCAGGACGGCGGCCGAGGCGAGCTCGAGGCTCTCGCCCGTGTCGGTGATGTCGTCGACCACGAGGACGGAATGGCCGTCGACGGGGCCGCTCAGTCCCTCGGTGAGCTCCGCCTTGCCGCTCGGCGTGGCCGTTACCCCCCAGTGCTGAGCGCGGATCGACACCATCCGTCGGACTCCGAGGCGGTCGGCGAGAAGGCGACCCGGTACCCAACCCCCGCGCGTCAGGGCCACGATCGTCTCAGGGATCTTGTTGAGGTCCCGCACCCGGGCGGCGATCGTATCGGACCAGCGGTCGACATCGGCCCAGGTCGTGCGACGACACTTCGGGAACTCGTTCGCCATGGCTCGACGGGAGGTCTTGCCGGTCGGCCCTCTTCAGCCTTCCGAGGCGATGGGTGCCGCCGTGCCTACGGGTAGATGCCGCGGATCTTGATCGCGTCCGCGACCCGCTGGATCGCGAGGGCGTAGGCGGCCGTGCGGTTGTGGATCTTGTGCTCTTCGGCGAGCTTGTGCGTGTCCGCGTACGACTGGACCATGATCTCCTCGAGCTTCTTCGTCACGTCGGCGAGCGGCCAGAAGAAGCCCTGCATGTCCTGCGCCCATTCGAAGTAGCTCACCGTCACACCGCCCGCATTCGCGAGGATGTCGGGCAGCACGGTGATCTTCTTCTGGAAGAGGATCGTGTCCGCCTCCGGGACGGTGGGACCGTTCGCCGCCTCGGCGACGATCTTCGCCTGGATCTTGTCGGCGTTCTGCGCGGTGATGACGTTCTCGAGAGCGGCGGGGATGAGGATGTCGACCTTCAGCTGGAGGAGGTCCTCGTTCGAGACAGGCTTCGAACCCTTGAACCCGACGACGCTCCCGGTCTTGTGCTTGTGCGCCTCGAGCTCGTGCGGGTTGATGCCGGCGGGATTGTGGACGCCGCCCTTGGTATCCGAGGCTGCGACGATCTTCGCTCCCTGCTCATCGTAGAGGATCTTCGCGGCGACGCTGCCCGCATTGCCGTACCCCTGGACCGCCACGGTACCGCCACGGACCTTGACCCCGGCATGCGGCGCGGCCTCCCGGATGACGTAGGCGCAACCGCGACCGGTGGCCTCGCCTCGCCCCTGGCTCCCGCCGAT
>JAKIWU010000031.1 GCA_022749905.1 Thermoplasmata archaeon | reverse complement strand
GATCCGTCCCAACGGAACGAGGGGCGTGTTCCCGATATGGTCGAGGATCGACCGTGAGGGGTGGTGCGCCTCCGAGCCCATCGGCGGGCTCGACGGGAGCCCGGTGTATGAGCTTGCCGTCGAGGGAGATCGGGGGCGCCCAAGCGACGGTGCGTACGGTCCGCCCGAACCCGCTCGAACTGTCCGTACAGGGGGGATAAGGCACGTTCGTTCGTCCTGCGATTGGACAGGACCATCCGTGATCGGCTCGCTCGAGGCGGAGATCCTGCTCGTCCTGAAGGCACTCAAGCGCGCGCCCGCGCGTACCGTCCGGACTGAACTCGACCGACGCGGCACGACGCTCGCCTACACGACCGTCGCCACGAGCCTCGCGCGCCTCCACGCGAAGGGAATGCTCCGACGGCGCCTCGAACCCTGCCAAGGCGGGATGCGCTTCGTCTACGAGTCGGCCGACTTTGAGCATAAGTATCTCAGGAATCTCCTGCGGGGGGTGGTGACCCTGTTCGGACCCGCGGGCGTCGTCCACCTCAACGAGGAACTGGCGAAGCTCAAGCCGGCGGAGGAGCGCGAACTCCGCCGAAGACTCCGGCTCTAGCCCGGCGGAACACCGTGGCCCCCACCTCCGAACTTGTCGTGGCCGTCCCGGTTCTCGCCTGGGCGATCACCGGTCTCGGGCTTGCGGCCACCTTCCGTCGCGCGGGCTCGACCGCGGTCCTCAGGCTTTCCGCCGCGTTCGTCGCGCTCTGGTCCCTCATGGCCACCACCGCGCTGGTGTGGACCGTCGAGAACGGCGGCGGATCGTTCCTCGTCCGTGTTGCGCGCGCACCCGCCACCCTCCTCGCGATTCCCGAGGACGCCGCGGTCGGATACCTCGTCCTCGGCGCGATCGGTGCGTTTGGCATTCTCGTCGTCGCCTTCGTGATCAATCAGGCCGTCGGGCGCGCCCTCCTTCGGATCCTCGTCCCCGAAACGATCGCGTGGCCCGATCGCCTTCCGAGGCCGTCCGTCCTCACGAGTCTCCTTCGCTACCCGTCGGAAGCGCCAGCAGCCCACTCGTTCACGCTGCTCGAGCTCTGGCGGGGTCTCCGATTCCCGCGACGGCGTGAGGTCATCCTCGTCTCCTCGGGCCTTGAGAAGCGCTTGACCTCGCTCGAGTTCGAGGCGGTCCTCGCCCACGAGCTCGGCCACATCCACGGGCTCGACGGCCGCTACCTCACCTACATGCGAACTCTTTCCCGATTGTTCCGTTGGGATCCCATCTTCGCGCTCCTCTCGCGGCGTCTGACTGAGCGCGAGGAGTTTCGAGCGGACGATGACGCCGTGCGCCTGACCGGTCACCCGCTCGCCCTCGCCCGGGCCCTCTACAAGGTCGCCATCGAGCCGCAACCCCGTCCGCTTCGTGCGTTCCCGGGCTTCCTCGGGCGGGATGGGGAAGCAGGACGACGCGAGGCGATCGTCCGGATCCGCCGGCTTCTCGCGATCGCGGAGGCGGCCCCGAGTCCGGAGGAGTAGTTGGCCCCCCGAACGGCACTCGCCGTCCTCATCGTTCTACTCCTCGCGGTCAGCGCTCCCTCCCTCCCCCTTGCCCGGGGCGTAGCCTACCCCGTTCTCCCGATCCCGACGCAACTTCGGTTCCTTACGAATCTCTCCGTGCCCGCCCTCGATCCCGGAACCACCGAGTCCGTCCAAGCCTCCCTCCAGAATCCCCTGTCGGCGCCGATCAACGGGACCGTGCTCTCCTTCGAGGTCTATTCGTTCAACCCGTTCGGTGCGGACTCCCCCTCGCCTCCCCCCTCCGACTCGGCGCCGGTGTTCCAAGGCCCCGGTGCCAATGGCTCCTCCATCGCGATCGCGATCGGCACGTTCGCAGGGGGAGGCTCCTATGTTCTTCCTCGCGATCACGCCGTCTCCATTTCCGTGCCGGGGTCGGCCCCCTCCGGGACCTACGCGATCCGTACTTCGCTCGCCTTCCACCAAGGGCCGCAGGCGTACCTGCTCGAGTCGCGAGGGTACTTCTCCGACGCAACGTGGGCGAACGCGACTATCCTCGCGAATGGAACACCGACCTTGAACGTGAGCCGGCTCGGCGTGTCGGGGGTGCTTCCCGAGACCTCGGTGTTCGTGAAGGGACTGTCCCTCGCTCCGTGGATCTATGGGCTCCTGGGAGGCGCGCTCGTACTCGCGGGCGTGGGGGGCTACCTTGCTTGGCGGCGACTCCCGAAGTCGAGGTCCGGCGCCCGAAGCCCGCTGTCGCCGAAGAGCGCGGAGAGGGCCTTGGGCACGAGCCGCACCAGCGACGGCGACTGACGCAGGAGGCGCCGGGCGACGCCCGTCGGAAAGTCGATGTCGCCGAACGCCACGATCGTCGCCTCGAGGTCGGCGGCGCCCAGCGCCTCCACGATCCGCTCGAGCTCGTCGTCGGTGAGCTTGAGGAACAGTCGGCGCAGGTAGAGCGCCCCGTCGATCTCCGCCCCGAGCTCCTTCTGCCACGCCGCATCGTACGCGGCGAGGGTCGCGGCGCCGAGATCGTCCCGCGTAAGCGCGTCGTGGGCCGTCGCGGCGGCGAGCTCCGCACAGCGCATCCCGGTGAAGATGCCGCCTCCCGAGAGCGGTTTCACCTGCGCGGCCGCGTCGCCAACGAGGAGGACACGGGCACCCGACGTCCGCGGGACCCGGCCGATGGGAATCCCGGAGACGATGTAGCTGGTCGGGCTGCGTAAACGCCAGCCGTGGAGCGAGCGTAGCCGTTCGCAGAAGCGATCGAAGTACGAGCGGGCTGTGGTGCCGTCTGCCGTGGCCGCAACGCCGATGCGCGCTCCTCCGGCCCCATCGGGGATCCACCACCCGAAAAGTCCAGGCGCGATGGTCCGTCCCAAGTAGACTCCGACGGAGTCCGGGTCCGCCGGACACTCAGGAAACTCGGCTTCGAAGGCCGGCAGGATCTCCACAGGCCGGCGCAACCGAAACGCCCGCGCGACCGCGCTCGCGACGCCGTCCGCGCCGATGACGAGACGGGTTCGAACGTCGAAGGCTTCCCCGCCCGCGCGCGTCAGGCGTGCAACGGCGACCCCGTTCACCGCGCCGACAAGTCGGTCGAACTTGGTTCCGGTCTCGATCCGGGCCCCGGCCCGCGCGGCGCGGTCCGCGAGGAAAACGTCGAGTCCCGCGCGATCGATGACGAAGGCGCGGGGCGTCGGGGATTGAAATCGAAGGTGCGCCCGCCCCGGGCCGTAGACCTCCGCCCCCCGGACGGGTCCCACGACGAATCGACGCGAGCCCGCGAGCTCGAGCACACGCTCCGACACGAGCCCGGCGCACTGCACCGGATGGCCGACGCGGTCGTGTTCTTCGACGAGGAGCACGCGGTGCCCGTGGCGAGCGAGCGAGGCAGCCGCCGTCGAGCCCGCGGGGCCCGCGCCAACGACGAGAACGTCGACGTCCTCCACACCGCGCCGAGACGCGCGCGGTACATAATCGGACGTGACCCCGTGCTCGTTTCGGCGCGAGACCTCATCCGGCGGCCTTCGGGCGCCCCACCGTCGGCTCCCCTGTCGCAAGCCCCGCGAGCCTTATCCGAACCAGCATGCATCGCGGCCGCGTGTCCAAGCGGCGTTTCCGAGCCGAGGAGACCGCGGAGCCCGAGGCCCTCACTCCCGAAGAGCGCAGGAGCAAGCACCGGCGGGAGCGCGCGCACCGCAAGGCCGGGAGCGATGCGGCCGCGCGGAGCCCGTGGCGTCGGGCCGCCGTCATCGGGATTCCAGCGGCGGTCATCGCGGTCGTCGTTCTCATCCTCGTGGTCTCGCACCTTCCGACCCCGTGCCTCACCTTCCAGCCCATCCCCACGATGAGTGGCGTCCCCGCCTTCCCGGACCACAATGGCTCCGACTTCTCCCGGAGCTGGTGTCCGAGCGCCTCCCAGGTCTACGGAGTCACGCCGAAGCTCACGATCTACATCAACGGCGCCGCGGTGACCCTCCCTTCGGCCATCGGCCGAAACAATAGTTATCCGGGAAGTTACGCTTGCAACCTGCCGATCCTCACGGAACCGGCGGCGCCGCCGCAGTACCCTCAGGGCAGCTTCCGGATCATCTCGGCGTGGAACTATCGCTACAACCTCTCGACGTTCTTCTCGGTGTGGTCCGAGTCCTACCACGGGATCGCGATCGATCAGGCCCATCCGAGCCAACCGATCCTCTACCAGTCGAATGACCTCCTCGGATTCACGTCGAACGCCACGAAGACGATCTCCCTGTACGTCGACAACCAGCCGTCGTCGGCGGGGCCCCTCCTCGATCTGACCACCCTCGACTTCGCATCGACCCCTGCGGACCCGTACCCCACGTGTCTCGCGACGGTGTACGGTACCGGCCACACGATCGTCCTCGCCTACCACAATGCGTCGAGCCAGACCCCCTTCGAGTTCGGTTCGGTCGGCGTCGTCGATGCGACCGGACTCGCCGACCCGCAAGCCCCTCTCCGTCTCGCCGACGGGCCCCTCCCGCACTTCGGCTTCCTCACCCCGACCATCCAGGGTGTGGAGAAGATGCAGCACGCCTCCTTGGCGTGGCTCGCGTTCCGAGGGGTTGCCGGGTAGCGCTTAGCGCCAGGGGACCGTGACGAGGTCCGTCCTCTGCCGTGGCTCGACCTGGGTTCGCTCCACCGGCACCGACCCTCCGCTCTGGAGGCCGAGGAGCCCGGTCCACGCGATCATCGCGCCGTTGTCGACGCACAGACGCTTCGGTGGGGCGAACGACGTTCCCCCACGCGCCTCCGCCATCGCGCGAACCATGCCGCGGAGGCGCTCGTTACACGCCACGCCCCCTCCGAGAACGACGTCCTTCATCTTCCGATGGGCGAGAGCTCGCTCGGTGATCTCCGTCAGCATCGCGTAGGCGGTAGTTTCGACCGAATACGCAAGGTCGTCTCGGTCCGCGCCTCGGGCCGCCATCGCGAGGGCGGCCGTGAGGAGCCCGGAGAACGCCACGTCCATCCCATGGACTGTGTACGGGAGGGCGAGGAGTTCGGAGCCGCGCAAGGCGGCAGCCTCGAGGGCGGGCCCCCCTGGGAACGTCCCCCCCAGCGCGATCCAGAGCTTGTCGAGGAAATTCCCGATGCCAATATCCAGGGTTTCGCCGAGCACCCGATACCGCCCGGAGAAATGCGCCACAACTTGGGTGTTCCCGCCGCTCGCGTAGAGCAGCATCGGGTCGTCGAGGTGACTTAGCACGCGCGCGATCTCGACGTGCGCGACGCAATGGTTCACGGGAACGAGGGGACGATCCCACGTCAGCGCGAGCATGCGAGCCACGGTCGCCCCGGCGCGCAGGCAGGGCCCGAGGCCAGGTCCTTGCGCGAAGGAGACCGCACCGAGGTCGGACGCGGTGAGGCTCGCTTCCCGCAGCGCCTCCTCCACGAGGCGCGGAAGGACGTCGACGTGGTGGTTCGCGGCTTCCCGCGGATGGATCCCTCCCGACGGCGGCCGGTACATGTCGGAGGCGAGCCCGAGGATCGTGCTGGATTCCTCCACGATCCCGACCGAGGCCGTGTGGGCCGTCGATTCGATGCCGAGAACGATCACGACGCGCCGGTACGCAGGCTCGGATAAAGCGAATCGACGCCGTCGAGCGGCCGCCGGCAACCTCGCACGCGAACTCCGTCGGGAACGCTCGAAGAGCCGCTAGCTTTCGATCGACTCGACCCGGAAGTACGTTCTCTGGCCTCGGATCGCGGCCTGGACCCGGTCCGCGAATTCCAGCGACTCGAGGACGGTGGCCTCGCGCCCCCACTCGTAGACGAAATCGTAGCCGCCCTCGGTGTGCGGTTGGAAGCCGAGGTCCTCGAGGAGCTCCGCGATGTCGGAGTAGGCGGCTCCCTCACTGTCGAGTTGCAATAGGAGATACGTCCGCATGGTCCATCGAAAGCGAAGGTTCGCACGAGGAACGGTGGCTTAACGTTCACCCGGTCGGAGAGGTGCGAGGGGTTCCGGGGAGGCCGGCTCCGGGTCGGGTTCCGCCTCAGGACGGCGTGCGTGGGCTACGATCCGCACGGCCACGGCGCGACGGATGTGCCCCATCTCGGAGGGGGCCAGAACCAATCGCCCGACCGCGAGGAGACGGTCGGATTCGTCCACCACGAGCGCGGACGAGCCCGGGACGAGGGTGGAGTCGCCACCACGAACGAATCGGGAGAACAGGCTGCGCCCCGCTTCCACAAACGGGACCGCCTCGGCGTCCGCGATGATGCGCATCTCGGGGTAGGGGCGAACCCCTCGAAGGTAGAGGCCCCCGGCCCAGGTCGGATGAGCGAAGCCGTCGTTCCCGACGTGAAAGAAGCGTCGACCATCGTGTGCGATCCATCGCAGCCGGCCGGTTCTTCGGGAGCGCTCCGTGGTCACCGTGGCCTGGCGGATCCGCGACGCCACATCCACGCCGTAGGACCAGCCCACGATCGCTTGGGCCTGCCGACGGGTCCAGGCGTCCGTGAAGTCTCTCGAGCCGTCGACGTCGAGGCCATCGTCGTCCAACGGCGACGCCTCCCGATCCGCGACGCTCTCGAACTCCTCGGGCCCAACGAAACACCCGACTGGGTAGAGCTCCGAAAGTTCGAGGGGGACGGGCCCGATCGGGGAGGGGCACTCCCACCGGATCTCCTCGCCGGTCCGAGTCTCCGACGGGATCGAACGGAGCTGCTCAGGGACCAGCCGCGCGGGAGGACGGAGTCGGAAGGGTCCCTTCCCTGCCTTCCATTGACCGAGACGCGCAAGGAACCGGATCACGGCCGGCCGGAGCCCGCTCGTCACCCCGACGGTCCGGAAGCTCGAACGGCTCTCGGGTTCGGTCGGGAGGAACGTCCGCGTGGCGCGGACCGCGGTCCGGAGTCCTGCCTGCAGCGCGGGATGCGAGGCGGCCCGTCGCTCGGCGAGTTCCCAGAGGGTTCCGTCGCGGATCGCCTGGCGAATCTGGAAGATCTCCTGCGCGCACTGGAGCAGATTGTGCTCGGCGATCCGCGTCTCCCGCTCCTCCTGCGGAAGTTCGGCGACTTCGGGAAGCGGGATCTCGTAGCAGAGCGAACACTGGCAGATCGGCTCGCGAATCCGTTCGATCGGAACGGTGCCGTCGGGGAACATGAGCGCGCCGCGGCGCGCGAATTTCACGTACGCCGAGGAGTCGAAGAGATCCACCCCGAAGAGAGCCCCGAACGCGAACGTCATCGGGTGGCCAGTTCCAAACAAGTGCACGGCCGCCCCGGGGTCCAACGCGGGTCGCGTCGCGATCAGGACCCGGGCAAGGTCTGCGAACCGGTAGCGCTCCATCAGACCGACGACCCCGCCGACGGCGAGGACGTCCCCGATCTCGGAGGCCTCGGCGGCGGAGCGATAGCGGAGCGCTGGGTGCAGCCCGCCCTGGACCGGCACGGCGAGGATCCCCTGAAAGAGTCCTCGCGCTCGCCGAGCACGCTCGGTCGTCACCGCGACGCCCTGCGTTGCGGTCTCGAGCGGAGCGTCGGCTTCGACGAACTCGTCGAGGACCGTCGCGATATCGCTCCCGATCCGTCTCTGGAACGCGAAGATGGTGTCGTCGCTCACTTCGACATGACCGTACGCATGCTGCTGGAAGGCGCCCGAGTCCGTCATGACGGGTCCATCGAATCGGACGAGGGCGTGAATCCCCGAGGCTTCGGCCGCCTCCCGAAGCTCCGGGGATCGCCAGGCGATGTACGAGCTCGTGATGATCGCCGGGAGTCCGAACCTGCGCCGGATCTCGCTCGCTGGGATCGGTTGAAGCTTCGGATCGGGGTGGACCACGGGAAGAAGCGCCGGCGTGTCGATCGGACCGTGGGGCGTCTGGAGCCGGCCCAAACGCCCGAGCCCGTCACGCTCTCGGAGCTCGAACTCGGTCATCGGCGGTCCCGCGAACCTCGCGTCCGTAATAGATGACCGTCGAGGGGATCCCAACAGGAACTCGGGCCGGTGTGACCCATCGACCCGCGTCCTATCGGAGGGGGGACGTCGGGGTCCAGGCTGAGGCAATCCGGTCGAGCAAGTCGTCGAACATCGCCTGCGTAAGCTTCCCGGTGTTGGTGTTCTGCGGACTCGGATGGTAGGATCCCCACACGAGGGGTCGCCCCTCCCCGAGGGGCGCGCAGGCGCCGTGGGCGAACGCGGTCTTCGGCCGCGCGATCCCAAATGTTTCCGAGACTGCGTCGAGCGTCGCATCCCAGGCGAACGCCCCGAGCGCGAGATACGCGCGCGCGGAGGTCAACAGGTGAAACTCCCGCACCAGATACGGCAGGCAACGCGTGCGTTCGTCGGGGTGCGGCCGGTTATTGGGGGGAACGCAGCGGACCGCGGCGGTCACGTAGGCGTCCGTGTAGCGTAACCCGTCGCTGCGTCGGGTGGACGTCGGCTGATTCGCGTAGCCCGCGCGGTTGAGCGAGCGAACGAGAAAGGCGGCGGACCGATCGCCGGTGAAGACGCGGCCCGTGCGGTTCGATCCGTGCGCCGCGGGGGCAAGACCTACGATCACGAGACGAGCGTTCGGGTCTCCGAACCCGGGGACTCCCTTGCCCCAGTAGAGGTCGTTGCGGAACTCGGGCTTCCTGTCCGCAGCGACACGTTCTCGGTAGGCGACCAGGCGGGAGCAGAGCCGGCAACCGACGATCTGGTCGCGAACCTGCGCGAGGGAATCGGTCGGCGTCGTCATCGCGCCGATCGGGCGCGCCTCGTGAATATGAGCGTGCCGTGACAGGTCGCGGCGAACCGCGTACCGAGGGTGCCGGCCACTTCAGGCTTCGAAATCGGGTACTCCAGCCTGTCGGGGCCCCTCCAAAGTCCGACCCCTACCTCCCTACCTCGCCTCGAGGCTTCCGTCGCGCCGCTCCGCGCACACGACCGGACCGAGGGCTCGACCGTGAGGACGCGCTGTGGCGTCCCTCCCCGGGTGAGAATCCCGTTGACAGGAGACCCCGGAGAAGCTGCTCGTGTTTCCGTTCGTCCGCCTCGATGCTGTCGGCGAGCAAACCCATCACTCCCCCGAGCGACCGATCGAGGTACCGCGCGGAGCCCTGCTCTGCCTCGGTTTCCCGCGCGATCAATCGCTGCACATCGTCGGGGGTGATGCCGCTCGCGTGCGTGGCGTCGATGCCTCGATCGAGGTACGTCGCCAGCGAAGCGACGATCTCGGCGTGCCGGAGGCTGTCCGAGGCGATGTGCCGGAAGAGAGCACGGGTCAATTCATCGCGGGCCTTCTGCGCGAGATGCATGCAGTCCGCGACCGAGCTCTGCTCGGCCGCGATCCGCCGACGAAGATACCCTGCAAGTTCGCGCCGCAGCGGCGGCTCGCTCGAGAGCGGGTGCTCGCCCGGCAACGCCCCGGAAAAGCGCTCGCTCAGCGCGCTCGCCGCCGCGAGGACGGTTCGCACCGCCGGCGGGGCGTCGGGCGGCTGCTCGGCGAGAGCGACGGCGACCGCGCGAGCCTCGCGCTGCGCCTCCGGATCGGCCGTCAACCAGTCGAGGGGCCCTGCCGTACGCTTGCCCGTGAGATACTGCGAAATCGAGGACGGAGCGACCCCGAGGCGACGTGCGGCCGTCCGTCCCGGGAGCCCGAGCCGCTCAACGAGTTCGCGACCGACCATCGCCTGCATCAGCTGGACCCACTGGCTCGGAGCCGCCTCGGAGGCCCGCATGCCCTCCCGATGTCCGCCGTTCATATGAACTGTTCACTCTGTGAAACTCCGTGAGATTGCGTCACAAACAGTACCCTTAAGCGAGCGACGTCAGTTCGCCCCCGAGCGTCGTGAGCGGTCCCTCGGAACTGCAGATCTTCGCACTCGGCGCGTTCGCCGGGTTCACGATCTACCTCGGCATGCCCCTCGCCCGCTGGCGCAATCTGCCTGTCGCGGCGCGGGCCGCGCTCGCCGCGGTCGCCTCCGGCATTCTGCTCTTCCTCTTCGCGGACGTGCTCTCGAACGCTCACGCGATCGTCGTCGGACGCTGGCTCATCTCGAGCGGAGCCAGCACCGGGAAAGCCGCCTCGCTCCTCGGGCTCCTTCTCGTCGGCTTCGCCTTGGGCATGCTGCTCCTGCAGGCCTTCGAACGCTACTACGGCCGGGCGAACGTCGCGTCGGGGGACGCCGCCTCGGTTCCTCCGGACCGGATGACCGATCCCCTGCACCTGTCGACCATGATCGCGGTCGGAATCGGGTTCCACAATTTCGCCGAAGGGCTTGCGATCGGCGCTGCGTACGCCGCAGGACTCTCCCTCGCTGTCGTGCTCGTAGTGGGCTTCGCCATCCACAACTCGACGGAGGGGTTCGGCATCCTCGGACCCGGCATGCTCGCGGGGCGCCGCTACTCGGTGCGCCGGCTCGCCGCGCTGGGCGCGATCGGCGGAGGTCCCACGCTCCTCGGCACCGTCGCCGGGAGCCTTGCGACCTCCGACTACCTGTCGGTAGCCTTCTACGGGCTCGCCGCCGGCGCGATCATGTTCGTCGTGCTGCAGATGTCGCGGCCGCTCCTCGCGTTCCGCTCCCGTGGCCTCGTCATCGTGTTTCTCGTGGTGGGGTTCTCGCTCGGCGTTGCCACGGACTTCCTCGTGACGTGGGGCGGCGGCTAGGGCCGCCTTCGATCGCCAGGTACCCCGACCTCACGCGCTCGTCGAGCGCTCGCGGGCAAAGACCGCAGCGCCGACGATGATCGCATCGTGACCGAGGGCGGCCCGCACGACCTCGACCGCCTCCGCCGCCGGCGGTTGGCAGTGCGTGCGAACGCGGGCGCGGATCGCGTCGATCAGTTCCGGTGAGCCCTCGATGACCCCGCCCCCGAGGATCAGCCGGGCGGGATTGAAGGCGTTCACGATCCCCGCGACGCCTTCGGAGAGGTAGGTCGCGGTCTCCGCCATCAGCTCCGAACAGAGCGGGTCGCCCTCGTGCGCGAGGTCCCCCACGGACTTCGCGTCGATCGAATCGATCGAACCGGCACGCCGGACGAGACGGCGGGCACGCTGCGCCTCGGTCCTCACGCGTTCCTGGGCACGCTCCGCGATGGCCCATCCGCTTGCGTACGCCTCAAGGCACCCCTGCCCGGGGCAGTGACACGGTCTTCCTCCCGCTCGAACGACGGTGTGGCCGATCTC
>JAKIWU010000030.1 GCA_022749905.1 Thermoplasmata archaeon | reverse complement strand
GGCGGGGACAGGCAGACCGTGAACCAGACCGGGTTCAGCGTCGACAGCCAGGAACAGCGCGAACCAGCCCGGACGGCACGCTTTGTCCGCCCGGGCCGCTCGAGCAGAACTCCTGAGAACTGGAGTCGGCCATCGTGCGGATGCCGCGCGTTCGATCCCATGCGGTGAACCTCGCTACCTCCACGGAAGTGCGACGTGGCAGAAAGCCTCCCTCACGCTCGGTCCCGGCCGCTCGAGGCCTCGACCGATGGCGTGGACCGCCTCCGCGGTATCCGGTGGGCTCGGCCAACCTCATGATTGATGAGAGGGGGAGGGTTCCGATCGACGTTGGCAGTCGAAAGTGCCCGAAGCTCGGCCGAGGAGGAGGGGGACGAGGGTACCGTCCTCACTCCCCATGTCGCGGCGCCGTGGATCTACCGGGGGAAGGATATCGGGCGAACGCTCGCCTTCAGTGACGGGATCTTTGCGTTCGCCGCCACCCTTCTCGTCCTCGGCCTCGTGCTTCCGGCGAATGCTCACGGGACCGCGCTCCGCAGCTATCTCTTCACCTCGAGTTTCGCGCAGCCGCTGTTCGCCTACGTGATCACCTTCCTGGTCATCTCGATCTGGTGGCGAGGCCACCACCTGGTCTTCTCCTACCTCGCGGCGTACGATCGCGTCCTCGTGCAGATGAACGCCATCTTCCTCCTCTGCATCGCCATCCTCCCGTTTGCCACCCTCGTGCTGACGGCGGCGGGGAGCGATCCGATAGGAGTGATCTTCTTTGACATCACCCAGATCGCCGCGGCAGCGACGCTCCTTTCGATTTGGGCGTACGCGAGCGGACGGGGTCGATTGGTCCCGCCGCGGTTCGACCCGATCTGGCGTCGCGTCGTGGCCACCGGGATCATCACGCCGGCGCTGGTGTTTGCCGTCTCGCTTCCCGTAGCCCTCGTGAGCACGAACCTCGCCGAGATCCTGTGGGTGGGTGTTTTTGGAGTGCCGATGCTGACCCGCGCCCTCGGACGGAGGAGCGAGAGCTCTCCCTGACTCCGGCAGGATTCCCATTCGCCGTCGGCTCCGAGGGGGATGGACGGGATCCCCTCGAACCAGCGAACCGGCCACGTGGATCGGACCGCGACCTCGCGGATCCTTCCGAGGGACTCGTCCTGCGGTCTCAGGTCGAGGGGACGGCCGGGGCCCGGTCGCGCACCGAGCGCCACTTGCGGCGGATCCCGGACGAGCGCGCGATGAGCAACCCCGCGCTCATCGAGAAGAGCCCGTCGATGAGGACGAGCAGCGCTTGTTGCCCAACCGAGGGGGAACCGCCCGCGGGCTTCCCGAATTCGAGCGCACTTGGGACCAGCAGGATGGCGAGGAGCAAACGAACGACGAACAGCCCCACGAAGAGGGCAGCCAGGGAGAATCCGATCCGAAACGTCCAACCTCCGCTCGGATCTCGGGCCACTTCGGTCATCCGCTCCGCGATGGAGACGAACGCAAGCGAGGTGCCGACCAGGATCGCAAGATCGAGCCCCACGAGGTACGGAAGCGCGAACGGGGAGAGGTAGAAGGATTCGAGCTCGTCGACAACCCAGATCAGGAGGATCAGGACAGGAAGGACCACCAGGCGGACGGTCGAGTACGGGACGCCTCGCGTCATCGCGATGGACCGGCGAAGGATGACGAGGACGATCAGCACCTGGACGAAGACCGCGACGAACTCCGTCGAACTCACCGTCGTCCTCCTCACCTCGCCGACGGGATCGACAGGGTCCGCTCCGATCGAGCGGATCGGAGGCGTCGCCCCGGGACGACAACCGACGCGGTGGTGGCAAGGAGGGTCGGGGCACGATCCCGAGCTCGATCGGAGCCCGACCCAAGCCCGGGGGAATCACCCATATGCCCGCGCGTCGTCCGGACCCCAGGGCCGCGCGCGGTCAAGGGAGCCACAGCATGTACGTCGATTTCTCGTTTAAGCGCTCGCCGAAGTATCGGGTCGTGTCGATCGTGGGCACGGTGCCCTGGACGGAGGCGACCCTCCGGGCCGGATTTCGCCGCCTCGTACGATGGACGACAGCGCATCATCTCCGGACCGGCAAGTGGATTATCGTCAGCCGGAGCGCCAAGTACTGGGAGGCATGCCTCGAGCTCAAGCGCCCGGCGCGGGGGGAGGGGAAGATCCACGTCACGGTTCTCCCTGCGACCACCGTAGCGACCATCACGTTCGATCCCGAGCAAGTCTCCCCCCGAGTGATCTACCACGGGATGCAGGACTGGCTCAGGTGGCGCCGCAAGGCCGGGGAGATCAAGGGCGTGGGATACACTCGTGAGATTTACAGAGGAAGCCCCTGGACGGACCGGAAGGCATGGTCCCGCGCGACGATCGAGTACGCTGTCCGGAAATAACGCGGAGCTCGGTGGGCCGGAGACAAGCTAGGTCGATGGAGCGAACCGCCGCTTCCCAGGGAGCAGCCACGGACCGTTCGGCCCTCTCGTCCGAGGAAGTACGGTGGCTCCACGACAAGTATGAGCGCCTTGCGGCCGAAGAGGGGGGACTTACCGCGACTCGAACCTCCTACTTCGCCGCCATCGGCACGGTCCTCTTCACCGGCCTGATCGTGGTCATCGCGAACCTGCTGAACCATGCCTGGCTGCTCGCCGCTGTGATCTCCTTTCTCGCGGGACTCGGCATCCTGATCTCTGTCGTCTGGGCCATCCTGCTGGGCCGGACCACCGATGCGCAGGAGCTGTGGCGCGAGGCCGCGCTGCGGCTCGAGCGGTCGACGCAGTTCCTCTCCTCGAGCATTCCGGCGACGATCGCCCTGCGGTCTGGAAGAAATCTCGCCGTGGATCTCACGCGCCCGTACGAGATCCACGCGCTGCGTTTCTCCTCCGCAGGCGCTGGGACGCGAACCGATCGGACGGACCCTTCGACGTTGATGAAGACCCTCCCGTTCACCTTCATCGCGATCTGGGGGGGTGCCCTGATCGTGGTGTGGACCTGGCTCCTCCTGTTCTCGTGAACGGGTCCCCGGACCCGAACGCCGGAACGCTCTACGAACCGGCTTCGATCGGGAGCCGACCTCGACGGATCGCCTTGCGAAGGGCCTGATAGTCGGTCTCGACCTGGTCCGCGTACGCTTCCGCGAACCTCGCGATCGCTCGGTCGAACACGGTCTCTTCCCCGAGGTACCCCGCGATCTCCGCAGGGTCCCCGGTTCGCGCGTGGGCCCGGGCAAGGCTCGCCCCGCAGATCTCTCCTCGACCGGCGAGGCCCCGGCGCCCGAGGCCGGAGACCTCGGGAGAGAACTTCATGTCCCGAAGCTGACGGACGTAATAGTCGCGGGATCGGAAGGAGCTCCATCCGAGGAAGATGTCGGACGCCTCCTGGATCAGGCGCTGGCCGACGACCACGCGCTCGGCGTGATTCGGATAGTCGCTCGCGCCCAGATGAGACTCGAGGACGGAGGGGAGTGCCTCCTTGACTTGGAGGAAGAGGGGGTCCGGCACATCGGCATCCCCGAGGAGGAGCATGACGGAGCACCGCGTGCCGACACTTCCGACCCCCACGACGCGCCGGGCGACGTCGGCAACGCGATAGCGGTCGAGCAACGTTCGTCTCTCCCGCGGGAGAGTCGAGAGGTACCTCTCGAAGAACCGGGTGGACTCCTCCGCCTCGGAGGGGTTCCGGTAGTGCAGGATGAGAGGAGGCGCGTCGCGAATCCGATACTCGCCCCTGCTTCGCCGTGTCATCCCCGGGAACGCCTGGAGGTTTGTCCTCCGCCGCGCTTTCCGGAAGGCCCCCGAGATCGAACGTCGACCCTCGCGCTCCACCATACGGGCGACACTCGCCGCGTCGAGGTGCGTGTACCAGATGTCGAGGTAGGGCATCCGCCCGTACGTCAGCATCGCTTCACGGTAGGCGCGGACCGCACGGCGAACCGCCCGCCGATGCTCGGCTGAGGGGAGACCATTCTCCCGACCGGCGAGCACCAGGCTGGTCGCCAGCCGTTTGACATCCCACTCCCACGGCCCGGGTAGGGTCTCGTCGAAGTCGTTGATGTCGAAGACCTGAGCGCGTTCCGGTGTCCCGTACACCCCGAAGTTGCTCAGATGGGCGTCGCCACAGAGCTGGACCAAGGACCCGCTGACGGGGGTGGCCACGAGATCCTGCGCCATGACGGCCGCGGAGCCACGGAAGAAGGCGAACGGCGAGGAGGACATGCGCCCGTACCGGATCGGGAGCAAGCGGGGGAGCCGGAGGGTGTCGGACGTTTCGAGGATCGCCACGGGATCCGGCCTGCCCTTCGGGGGGGACCACCTGGAGTGGCTCGATCGGGAGGTCGACTTGCGCAGGGCGCTCCCAGACCGGAATCGACGCGCACGCAACGCCCGGGACCATGGGGCGTGCCTCCCGGACGCCACGGTCAATCTCCCGAGTCTCCCGATCTCAGGGCGAGCATCCCTCTCGGATCCCACGCTTCGAGTTCGCCGGTCACAGGTCGACCACCGGCGGCGCAGAGCGGCGCCGGCGTCGCGCCATCGCAGACTTCCCCTAAACGTGCGTGACCGACGTGCGAGGAGCCTTCCCTCTGTGTTCGTGACAGCGCCCCGAGCGGATTCGCGTGCAGCTCCATGCCTTCGGGCTACCGTTCTGAGGCTCTCCCGGCTCGCGTTGGGAGTCTTGGCTCACGGGGATTCGGGCTCTGGGGGCTTCCGCGCCTGACCGAGCTTCGGACCAGCTGGCCGGATGCGGCGCTCGGGCCGTCGAGGTAGGTTTCAGACTCCGTCGGTCGGGGGAACCTCGGACCCCGACTCCGACGGTCGTGTTCGAGGGTGGCCGTTCGACCCTCACCCCGGGCTTTCTCCGCAGGGCCGGGGGAGGTCAGGTGAGAATTCCGAGCCGCGAGCCTTAAGCTTCGACCCTCAGTCGGTAACGCCTCGCACGCGCGATGCCGGCGGCGTCCTCCCTGCAGATTCGTTTCTGTTCCTCCACGGACCGGGTGAACCTTGCCTATTCCACGACGGGAAGTGGGTATCCACTCGTTCGGGCGGCTCACTACCTGAGCCATCTTTCGTTCGATCTCGAAAGTCCAGTTTGGCGGCCTTGGATTCGGGATCTCTCTCGCGACCACGAGCTCGTGCGCTACGACGAACGCGGCCTCGGCCTCTCGGACTGGGATGTCCCGAGCTTCACCTTCGACGCGTGGGTGCGAGACCTCGAGACGGTGGTCGATTCCCTGGGCTTGCGGCGCTTCGCGCTGTTGGGGATCTCCCAAGGCGGCCCGGTGAGCATCGCGTACGCGGCTCGCCACCCCGACCGGGTCTCGCATCTGATCCTCTACGGGGCGTACGCTCTCGGGTGGGCGAAGCGCCCCCAGCATCCCGAGGAAGCGGAGATCCGCAAGGCCATGCACCGACTAATGGAACTGGGCTGGGGCCGTGACGAGCCGACGTTTCGTCAGATGTTCACGACCAAGTTCATCCCGGAGGCATCCGTGGAACAGATGCGATGGTTCAATGTGCTCCAAAAAGTCTCCTGCTCGACCGAAAACGCCCTGAAGTTCGACGAGGCGTTCAGCCAGATCGACGTCCTAAGGATTCTCCCACAGGTCTCGGTCCCCACCCTGATTCTCCACGCAAAGGACGACCGAGTGGTGCCGTTCGAACTCGGGCGGCAACTCGCCGCGTTGATCCCGGGCTCTAGGTTCGTCCCGCTGGAGGGTCGGAACCACATCCTGCTGGAGTCGGAGCCCGCCTGGGCTCGATTCCTCGAGGAGATCCGAACCTTCGTCGGGGTCCCCGCAGTCTCCACGCGGAAGATCGCGGACTCCGCGCCGCCGAGCCTCAGCGAGGCCGAGCTCGCTCAAGCTCGACAGGTGATCTCTGGCTCGAACCGCCTCCTGATCGCTGATTTCCGAGTCGCGGGGAGCTACGTACGGTTCGATTCGGGGACTCGAAACGCCCTCAAGGACTTCCGACAGGGCCTCCGAGCGGGGCTGCTGTCCGAGACGCTGGGGCGGGAAAGTTATCTCGTGTGGGGACCCCCGGGCAGCGGGAAGACCTACCTGGTGCAGCAGATCGCCGAATCCGTCGGGCGAGACCTCACCTACGTCGAGCTGAACCTCGCTCGCTTGGACGAGCCCGGATTCCGGTCAGCACTCGGGCAGGCTTGGAAAACCTCGGGGCCGTGCTTGTGCTTGATCGATGAAATCGACGCGCGGGCGACCGAAGCCTGGCCGTACGAGGCGTTGCTCCCCTATCTCGAGCCGCCGACCGACCCGGCTCGACCCCGGAGCGTCGTCCTAGTCGGGAGCTCGGCGTCCAGCCTGACGGAAATGAAGCAGCGGATTTCGACTCGACCGAAAGGCACAGACCTGCTGAGCCGGATTCCTCGGGCCAACGAGTACTCGGTGCCGCCTCTCTCCATCGACGACAAGATCGCGGTGGTGCTGGCGCAGCTGGATCGAGCCGCCCGCGACCATCGACTCGCGGTCCATGAGGTCGAGAAATTGGCGCTCTACTACGTCGTCAGCAACCCCCGACTCGACAGCGCCCGGCAACTTCGCGAGGTCGCTGTCCGATGCGTCGAACGGCTACCCGAGGGCGAAGAGCGAATCAAGTACGACCACCTGTTCGATCCCGGAGATGCCGAGAACAAGGAGTTCTGGATTCAGACCAAAACCTTGCATCCCGAGTTGATCAACTCGTACATCGGGATCGCGGAGTGATGCGAAAGGCCGGCTCTCGCCCGGGCCCGCGATCGGGGCGGGCACGGTATCGGCGGCATCTCCCGCACCGGTCCCGGGTTGACCCGAATGGGGCCCTTTTCGGTGGCCATGGCTCCGAGCGGATTCGCCTGCAATTGCCGGGTAAGGGGGATACACCGCTTCAGGGCGAGGGCTATCGAGCCCGGACGTATCGTGGGTCGTTCGGTCGATTCCCCGGACTCTTTGCTAGTCCCGGCGTTCCAAGGGGGACCGGAGGGTGGGGTCGGGACCGGAGTTCTGAACTGCTCCCGACAAAGTCGAACTAGGCGGCCCACCGTCCCGCCCGCCGGAGGATGGCGAGAACGTCGGCTGTGATCCAGGGATTCGATTGACGAACGCTCCTCCCGGCCCAATTCGTATGCTCGGCACGAACTCCATTTCGGCCGTCCGTGCGGGCGTAATAACGAGCCTCAGCGGGCCAGCCACCATCCGGAAGACGCTTGGCCTCGAGTAAGTCCAGCCCCTCCTCGCATCGGTGGTCGCTCAGTAGACCCAGTCGCAACATCACCTTGAGTCCCGCGAGGACGTCGTAGTGCCAGTAGTGTGGGTAGTGGAGCCGAACGAAGTCGGGTCGGATGATCTGGCCCGTAGCTTGCCTCCGAAAGAGCCGGCGACGAAGGAACACTTCGCTTGCCCGGCGGGCGGCCAGTCCGGCATCGGTTCGGCCTGAGAGTTCCCCGTACTCCCAAAGCCCCAATGTCGGCAGCCACGTCTCATGGAACGACGATGTAGCGGCCGAGCGAGCCTTGTCGCAATTCCATCCCCCATCTGGCCACTGCCAATGCAGTAGTCGCTCGACAAGCTGATCGCACCGTTCGTCGGTCAGACCCAGGGCAGTCGCGAAGTGAAGCGCGTTTCCCTGCTGGGATGCGCATCGACGGGAGCGGCCGGCGATCAGGGGAACCCCCCGAGCTCGATACGCTCGTCCAGTGGAGTCCCACTCTACGTCGGCGAAGTAGTGGGGGGCTGTCCAACACCGCAGCGCGCGGTCCACCAGGGTTCTCAGCCGTTCGTCGCCCTGTGGATAGCCCAAATCGGCAAGACTGGCGAGCACCCATTGGACGCCGAGCCATTTGTGATATACCGCGCTGCCTCGGCCAGGCCGCTCGAGCCACCCCTCCACTTCCAGCAAGGAGCGGACGCGACGGGAGCGGGCCACTTCTTGCTCGAGTCGGCGCACGATGCGGGAATCACGCGATTCACCCAGAATTTCTACCCTCGCTTTCCACCTCAGGGAAGGTTCGGGCGACTCGAGTAGACCCTTGAACGCGGTTCGGTCTCCCACGCTCTCCCTACCCCGGTGTCAACCAAGAGGTTGCGCGGGACCCCATCCTGGGAGGCTTAGGCGAAGCCCCCCTTCGGCAGGCCGTCGAGAAGGCACGCGGGTGCGGGGATGGCCCCAGTCGGATGCGAACCATAGCCCCGAGCGGATTCGAACCGCTGTCGCCGGCTCCAAAGGCCAGCATGCTTGGCCACTACACCACGGGGCTGCGACGGTGACCGGCTCGAACGAGGCAATAACCCTGCCGAGCGCTCACTCGAAAACCGCCGCCCGCCCGACCCCTGCCCGCCACCCTTTAGCTTCGGGAGGCAGGGGCCAACCGTGCGCCGAACCAAGATTCTCGCGACGGTGGGGCCCGCCACGAGCGCTCCCAGCAGGCTCCGAGGGCTCCTCGGAGCCGGCGTCGACGCGTTCCGATTGAATTTCTCGCATGGATCGGACACCGAGCACCGGCAGGTCCTTCGAAGGATTCGAAGTGAAGCAGCGAAGCTGCACCGTGAAGTCGGGATTGTCGCGGACCTGCAAGGCCCCAAGATCCGGATCGGGGCCCTCGCGCCGCCCGCCGTGCGTTTGGAGGACGGAGCGACGTGGCGGCTCGATACTTCAGGCCGTACCGGGGACACCCGACGAGCCTCGGTCACTCTGCCGGAACTCTCGCGCGCTGCTCGCGTGGGCGACCCCCTCCTGCTCGGTGACGGAAGCGTGGAGCTGGTCGTCGAACGGGTCGAACGGGAGAGCGTCCTGACCCGCGTGGTCCACGGCGGGATGGTCGCCTCCCATGCCGGGCTCTTCCTCCCGCGGGCCCATCTCCGGACGGAGATCTTGGGCGTCAAGGACCGCGCGGATCTCGCCATCGGTCTCGAGGGGGGTGCCGATTTCGTTGCGGTCTCCTTTGTCCGCGGGCCCGCGGACGTGCGGGGTGTCCGAAGGAAGCTCGCGCAGCTTGACCACAGCTCGACGGGGATCATCGCGAAGATCGAACGCGCGGAGGCGCTCGAACGCGTCGATGAGATCCTCGACATAGCGGACGGGATCATGGTGGCACGAGGCGATCTCGGGATTGAGGTGCCCCTGGAGCGCCTCGCCTTCGAGCAGAAGCGACTCGTGGCCAAGGCGAACTCCGCGCACCGGATCGTGATCGTGGCGACGCAGATGCTGCTCAGCATGCTCACCTCCCCCCGTCCGACCCGGGCGGAAGCGACCGACGTCGCGAACGCGGTCCTGGACGGCGCGGACGCCGTGATGTTGAGCGAGGAGAGTGCCGTAGGACAGTACCCGATCGAAGCGGTAGGATGGCTCGACCGGATCTGCCGCACGACCGAGGAGGCAGCAGCCCGGGGCGAGCTCTCGATCCGCGTGGCGGCTTCCTCGGATCCCGCCCCGGAGCGCTTCGTCGCCGACGCCGCCGTGGAGCTCGCCGAGGATCTGGGCGCTGCCGCCATCGTCACCCCGACCCACTCGGGTCGGACCGCACGGCTCGTTGCGACCCGGCGCTCGAGCACGCCGATCCTGGCGCTTTCCTCCCAGGCCGCGACGCGCCGACAGCTCTCGCTCACCTGGGGCGTCGAAGCGCACGCGTCGCCGGCCCATCTCTCCCTCCTCGAGCTCCGGGCCCTGGCGCGACGAATCCTCGGGGGACGGACGACGACCCGGCCCGACGCACCGTTCGTCTTGACGGCGGGCTATCCGATCGAAGGTCGACCGACCAACCTCGTCACGGTGCTCGATGCGGAGGCGCCCCGATCGCGGGGACCGCGGACTGCTCGAAGGGCGGGGGCCGCACGGCGCGGCTCGGCTGGACGAACAGGACGAGTGGCACGAGCGCGGCGCTGAGAACGGCGGAGAAGAGCCAAGCCGAGGTGTATCCCGAGAGCTCGGCGATGAACCCGAAGGCGATCGCGATGCCGCTCCCGAGGATCACTTGGATCGAATTCACGACCGCCACCCCGAGCGCGAGACCTTCCCCTTGGGTCTCCGGTAGGTAGGTCGGGATCAGGTAGAGGATCGCGAAGACGAACCCGTCCAAGAAGCCTAGGAGGACAAACAGGGGCCAGAGCTCCGCGAGGCTCGCGAAGGGGATCAAGCCCACGAGGAGGCTCGCGCCGAGCGCCGCGATCGCGATCTGCCACCGTCGATCGAACCCGCGCTCGGCGATCCAGCCTCCGATGGGTCCGCCGGGGAACGAGACAATGACCACGAGCGTCGCGAGAAGGGCGGCGGTGCCGATCCCCCACGCCGGATGGACGGTCTGAGCGTACTCGACGAAGTACTGGGCAACGGCGTACACGGCCCCCCAGAAGCCCGTGATCGCGAGGGAGAGTGCCCAGATCGATCGGGACCGGAGGACCGCCATGCCCGTCGACCGCACCATCGCGCGTCCCGAGCCTTCCATTCCCTCGGCGAGATTGGGAACGGCGATCCAGGCCACGAGCGTCGCGGAGAGCAACGCCGCGCCACCGTACCCGAGCGCCGAGGGCCACCCGAGGGAGACCCCCAGCGAGGCTCCTGTGATCAGGCCGAGGGCGCCCCCGATGCTGAAGCCACCGTTGTAGAGGCCGACGACCGGCCCCCGCCGCGATTCGGAGAAATACGCCGCGATCAGGCTGAGGGCGGGCGAGAAGAAGAACGCGGCGCCGACGCCCCCAACGAACCGGAGCAGGGCCAAAGCCTGCCAGGTGGGAGCGAACGCGGAGGCGACCCCGGCGGCGCCGAAGACTGCGATCCCCCCGAGGGAGACCTTTCGTGCCCCGTACCGAACACTCGCGAGTCCCGCCGGGATCTGGAAGATCGCGACGCCCACGAGGAACAGACCAAGGACGATCCCGAGCTCGGCTGTGCCCGCGTGTAGGGACCGCCCGATCAAGGGGAGGACGGCGCCCACGTTGTACCAATTGTACGCGTAGACGATGCGCGCGACGACGAGCGCCGCCGCTGCGACGCGGCGTCGGGAACGGGTCAGCTCCACGTCTCGCGTCACCCCGGGAGGAGTCCGTGGACCCGGAAATACCGGAGCAGTCCTTGCGCGGCGAGGTCGTAGCCCGAGATCCGATCCTCGGCGGGAACCGGAGGTGCGCCCCCGGCCTCGGACGCGGCGCGTTCCTCAAAGTGTCGGAGCGCGCGCGCGATCGCTGGGGGGCTTGGATCCGTTCGTGCTGCGGAGAGAGCAACATCCCGCCACTCCTCGACCGCCCGCCGATACGCCGTGAGGTCAGACGGGCCATCCGGGCTCTCTCCGAAATGACTGAACATGAGCCGACGCGGGCGGGCGCTCGCCATGCGGTCCAAGCTTTCGAACAGGAGCTCGAGGTC
>JAKIWU010000003.1 GCA_022749905.1 Thermoplasmata archaeon | reverse complement strand
GTCGGAGAAGGGGTCGCTCGGGATCTTGACGAGATCCGCAAGCATGTCGACCATCTGCCGCTTCAACTCGAGCCGGACCCTCCAATGGTCCGGTAGGGTGCCGAGACCACCAACAACCCCCTCAAGGGACGCGGGCGCTTAATCATTCGCTTACCCCTTTGCCGACGGGGCCGAGGGGGCCGACCCGTCCAAGATGGAAAGGTCCGGACAGGCACAGCGCGAACGGTCGGCCCGCCATCCAACGGCTTATGATGGCGCGGCCACATTCTCCCAGAGCGGGGGACCGTGATCACCGACGGGGTCCGGATCATCGACACCCGGGACGAGCCCCTGCGCGGGGCGATGATGGTCATCGGCTTTCCCACCCACGGCCTCGTGGGATCCGTCGCGGCTTCCTACCTCGTCCACGCGCTCGACATGACCAATATCGCGTACATGACGAGCGACGCGTTCCCGCCCACCGTCATCATGGAAGAGGGGGTGGTGAACGCCCCGGTGCGCTTCTACGCGAGCAAGCTCGTGTGCGGGGTGGACCGCTCCTGCGAGCAGCTCGTGGTCGCGATTTCCGACATCCAGCCGCCGCCCGAGATCCTCACCTCCCTCTCGCGCCAGCTGCTCGACTGGGCCGAGTCGAAGGGGATCCAGCTCCTCGTCGTCGTGGAGGGTCAGCCCGTCGAGGACGGGATCCATGCAGACGCCCGTGTCGTCGCGATGGCGAACCGCGCGGCCGCGCCCCTCCTCGGCAAGTACACGTTCGAGCCCGCGAACGGCGTCGTCACAGGGTTCGCGGGAGGTCTCCTCCTCTCGGCGATCGGCCGGCAGCTCCCGGTGCTCTGCCTGGTGGCGCAGGCGCACAAGGACTACCCGGACGCCCGCGCCGCGGCGAAGGTGATCGAGTCGATCAACCCTCTCGTTCCGATGCTCGTCCTCGACACGAAACCTCTCCGGGAGAAGGCCGAGGAGATCGAGGCTGAGGTCCGAAAAACGCTGAAGCAGCAGGAACGCGCCGTGCGCGCGATGACCCCTTCGGAAGGGGAAGGGCCGGGTGAGATGTATCGCTGACACGGCGCACCGGCCGGGCTCGCCGGTCTACCCGTTCGGACCCGGGCCGATCGGTCTGCGGGAGTTCCAGGGCCACGACGTTCCGGTGATCGCCCAGATCGTGGCCGACGCCCTCCACGAGCACTACGACTCCTCCCTCTACCACTCGCTCAGTCAGACCTGGCCCGACGGCTTCCTCATCGCGGCCGATCCTTCGGACCGACCTGTCGGCTTCCTGCTCGGCGTGAGCCAGATCGCCGGCGAAGCGAGGGTCCTCATGTTCGCCGTGGAAGGGGCCCACCGGAACCAGGGCACGGGGAGCCGGCTCATGGAGACCTTCCTCGCGCGCTGCCGCATGCGGTCGCTGAACAAGGCCACGCTCGAGGTGCGGGTGAGCAACACGACCGCGATCCGGTTCTACGCGCGCTTCGGCTTCTCCGTCACCGACCTCCTGAGGGGCTACTACTCCGACGGTGAGAACGGCTACCAGATGGCGCGCGCTGTCCCGTAGACCCTCCCCTCCCGGGATGGGACCGGCCGGGGGGCGGGCTCCTTCGCGCGGCTCGCGTCCCTCGCGGGGTTTCGGCAGGAAACCCCGGTTCAACCTCCGACGAGAAACCACTGGGGGAGCACCTCGAAGAGCAGACGATAAGACCCCGTCTCCCTCCGGGCCACCGACCCATGCCGGTGGAGTGGCCGCTCGCGCGGGACCTGATGACGCCGAAGCCGATCACGGTCTCGACCGAAGCGCAGGTGTCGCGCGCGCTCGGCATCATGCGGGCCGAGAGTATCCACGAGATCCCGGTCCTGAAGGACGGTCGGCTCGTGGGGATGGTCACCTTCGACGCCATCGCGCGCCGCACGAACCTTCCGCTCTCCACGAAGGTGGAGCACCTGATGGTGATCCCTCCGTTCTTCGCACCCACGGCTCCCTATCCCGAGCTTGCGCAGCAGCTGCTCGCGGTGGGACTCCGGGGCGCTCCCGTGCTCGGCAAGCGTGGCGAGCTCTTGGGCATCGTCTCACGGACCGATCTCGTCCGCGTCCTGCCCGACCTTGCGCCGCTCGCCGACCGCGCGATCCTCGACGTCGCGAGTCCGGCGAGCCTGATCCTCCACGAGGAGGATCCCGTGTCGGGGCTCTTCAATCAGGTTCGCCTTCTCGAGGAGCACCCGCTCCCCGTCGTCGACCGCCGCGGCCACCTCGTGGGGGCGGTCGGTCTTGCCGACCTGGGCCGCGTCTTGTGGAAGCGGGAAGCTCCGGGGAGGGCCGACGCGACGGTCGCCTCCGGCCTCGGGGAGATCCGGATCGCCACGATCATGCACAGCCCACCGGTCACCGTCGGCCGGAACGCGACGGCGGGGGCGGGAGCCCGGGCGATGTCCGAGGCGCACGTCTCGAGCGTCTTCCTGGTCGAGGACGGAAAACCGACGGAGATCGTCTCCCAGGTGGACCTCCTCGGTCTTGCGGTCGGGCTCGGAGAGCCCTCGGGGGGCACGAGCCTCGGAGACGTCCAGATCCAGATCACCGGGCTCCGGGGCTCGGGGGACCCCGAACTTCTCTCCGAGATCGACCAGATCGTCGCGAAGGGGCTCCGCCATATCGCCCACCACGCCCGCCCGACGATCCTGAGCCTGCACGTTTCGCCCCACTCGGGCCGTCCGGGGGATGCTTCGGTCCACGCGCGCCTGCACACCGATCGCGGGATGTTCTACGCGACCGAGACGGGGTGGAACTTCTTCGCCTCGGTCTCGGGGGCCATGGAGGAGCTTCAGGCTCAGGTCCAGCGCTCCCACGACAGCTCGCGAACCCGAAAGCGCCGCGGAGGAAGACCCGCGGCCTCAGAGGATGAGGTGCCGGCCGACGTCGACGTCGAGGAGAAGCTCCGGCAGGCTACCGGTCGGGACGGCAATGACGCCGCCTAGGGCCTCGGTAGGCGTGGCCCCGATCCGCGGGAGATTCGGATGATTCCCGGGGGGCCCCGCAACGCCCGCCAGATGCAGATGATGATGCGGAGGCTCGGCATGAAGACCGAGTCGGTCGACGGCGTCGTCGAGGTCGTCGTCCGGACGGTCGACAAGGAACATCGGTTCAAGGCGCCCGAGGTCACGATCGTCACAGTGCAAGGAGTCCGGACCTACCAAGTGGTCGGGGAACCCGAGATCCGGTCCAGGGATCCCGCTGCATCGGCGCCGGTCGGAAACGCACCACCGCCGGCACCTTCGGGTCCTCCTGCGGAGGACGTCGAGCTCGTCATGGAGCAGGGTGGCGTTTCGCATGAGGAAGCCGTCGCAGCGCTTCGCGAAGCGAACGGAGCGCCCGCCGAGGCGATCCTCCGGCTCCTTGCGCGCCGGGGCTCCGGTGGCGGCTAGCGCACACCCGATCGACCAGGAGTGCGTCGAAGGCTACCTCTTCGCGGGGCGTCCGCCGCGGCTCCTCGTGCTCCGAAGGCCACCCGAGCGTGGACAGATCTGGGTTCCCGTCAGCGGCAAGGTGGAGCGGCGGGACGGGGACTATCCGTCGGCCCTCCTCCGAGAACTCCTCGAGGAGACCGGGTTCTCCGAATTCCTTCGGATCTTCCCGCTCGACTGGGAGGTGGAGTTCGAGGGACCGGGTGGAGGACGGTGGCGGCTCCATGCGTTTGGGGTCGAGCTCGCCGGCGAGCGGGTCCCGCGGCTGAGCGCGGAGCACGAGGACGCCGCGTGGTTGGACTTGTCCGAAGCCGCAGCGCGCCTTCACTACCCGGACAATCGGGATGCCGTCGAGAGGCTCCGCTCCATCCTTGCGCGCGAACAGAGCTTGGGTCCTCCCCCAAACGCTTAGCGCACCGTTCGGGTCGTGCATCCCGTGGGGGATTCCTTGCGATCCTCGGACGATCCTCCGGGCGCCTCTTCGATCGCGGCGATCCTCGACCCGTCGAGCCCGCCGGTCGTTCGATCCCCGATCTCCCGCGTGTTCCCCGACGTCGGACCGCCCCTTCTGGAAGCGATCCGGGAGGGCAGGCACCGGAAGCTCGCCCTGCAGGTTCCCGCGGGTCTCGTTCGGAACGCCCACGAACTCGCCTCCGAGATCCGGGAGGCGACGGGCCGGCCCGTGGTCATGGTCTCGCGAGCGTGTTTCGGCGCGTGCGACGCTCCCGCAGCGGACAAGATCGCCGGCGCCGACGCTCTCGTGGTGCTCGGGCACTCCCCCATCCCCAACGTCGCGTATCCGCTCCCCACCTACTTCGTCGAGATGCGCTCGACCGGCGGCGATCCAGCGTCGCTCGCCGCGACCGTCGCCGGCGGCGGTCTCCCCCATCGCCTCGGGGTCGTCGCATCGGTGCAGCACCTCGATCTCGTGGAGCCGCTCACGAAGGCGCTCGCTGCGCGTGGCATCGAGCTTCGGACCGGTGCCGGAGACCACCGGCTCGCGCATGCGGCGCAGGCACTCGGCTGCAACTACACCAGCGCCCAGTCCCTTGGCGCGTGGGCCGAGGCGTTCCTGTTCCTCGGGACGGGACGGTTCCATCCGCTCGGGCTCGCCCTGGCGGTCGATCGTCCCGTCTGGGCCCTCGACCCGTTGCGGAACGAGCTCGAGCCGCCGGTCGACCGGGCTGGATTGATCCGTGGGAGGCTGCTGATGGTGGCGAGGGCGCTCGACGCCCGCAGGTTCGGGATCCTGGTCTCGACGTTCGAGGGCCAGAACCGGTCGGGCATGGCGGCCTCGTTAGCCGAACGGGCACGACGACGCGGGCGCGAAGCCGAGATCCTCGTTGCGGGCCGCCTCGATCCTCGGGACCTCGAGGGCCGGCAGTTCGATGCCTACGTCAACACGGCCTGTCCGAGGATCGCGCTCGACGATGCCGCGTCGTATCCGCGCCCAATGCTGACGCCGCCCGAGTTCCTGATGGCGCTCGGGGAGCTACCGATGGAACCGTATCGGTTCGACACGTACCACTAGCCGAGCCGCAGGCAGTGCGGCGCCCCTGATCCGGGGGAGCTACAGGGTGCGCCCGCAGTTCATGCAGGTGCGTGTGGCTGCGTTGATGTTCGCGCCGCCGCACGAGGGGCACACCGCGGGGAGCGGACCCCCCATCATCGGTGCCGCCGCCATCGGGGGCATCGGCATGCCAGGCATCCCCATCGAGCCCATCGGTTGGGCGGCGACCTTGTAGGTGATGGCGAAGATGCCGCCGAGGAGAGCGAGGATGAACCCGACGATGAACCCGCCGAGCGCTGTCGGGAGGCTCACGATGGCGAGGACGATCGTGATCGCACCCCAGGCCGTCTTCATTTGGGGCATGACGAGCATCAGGATGCCCATCACGAGGGTGATGATCCCGACCACGAGTCCGATGTAGAACAGATACGCGATACCGCCGATGAAAAACGCGAGGAAGGAGCCGATCGCGGCGAGGGCCGCTCCCGCCAAGAGGATGAAGACTCCACCCACAATCGTCAGGACGCCCGCTGCGGTCGGTACATGATGGCTCATGGAACCCCATCCGGCATCTTGGCTCCGCCCTTAAAAACCCGCCGATGGAGTCGTCGGGAGGACCCTACGGGTGCGCGCACCATTCTCGACAGCACTCTAAAGGTTCCATGAACGCTACACCTCCCCCCCCGGCCCGTGGCACCCGCGAGACCTCCCGGAGGGAGCCTTCCGGGATCCGGATGCGTCGCGTGGCCGAGATTCTCGGGCTCACGTCCCTGGCCGCCGGCATTTCCCTGATCGTGTACGCGATCGCGACGGGGCAAGCGCACCTAGTTCTCCTCGTGATCATCCCCGCTGTTACGGGATCGTCGCTTCCGTTCTTCCTCGGTCTCCTCCTGATCGTCGTCGGATTCGTATTGCTGTTCGCGCAGGCCGCGGAATTCGATGGCATCGCGCCCCCCGAGAGCCGGATGACAGGAGGGGGCGCTCTCGGGTCCCCTAAGCCGACCACGGAGCGGGCGTGGGGCGGCGTGCTCCTCCTCGGCCCGTTTCCCATCGCGTTCGGGTCCGCTCGCCCGCTCCGGCGGTGGATGTACCTCGCCCTAGCCCTCGTTGGGTCCGTCGCGTTGGTGGGGGCCGTGATCGCGTTCCTTCGCCTCTAGAGCCGCCACCCGAGGGACTCCGAGAGGAAGCGCGCGTGCACGCGCGTGTCGTCCGAGAGCTCGGGGTGGAACGTCAGGCCCCACACCCTCCCCGCGGACACGCCGACCACCTCGTCGCCTCGCCGGGCCAGGATGTGGGCCTCAGGGCCCGTGGCGAGGATCCGGGGCGCCCGGATGAATACCCCCGGGAACGGGCCCCCTACAAGGCCCTCCACGTGAACGGGCGCCTCGAAGGATTCTCGCTGCCGGCCGTAGTCGTTCCTGCGGACGGTGACGTCCAGAAGCTCCATCGGCCTCGGTTCCCGGAGTCCGGGGACTCGCTCGAGGCGCCGGCTGAGAAGGATAAGGCCCGCACAGGTGGCGAGCACCGGGAGACCCTCTCGGATCCTCCGTTCGAGGGGCTCTCGCATCCCGGCATCGTCGAGGAGCTGCGAGATCGCCGTGCTCTCGCCTCCCGGCATGCCGAGGGCGTGGACCGACTCGAGGTCGTCCGGTCGACGGACCGAGAGGACCGAGTCCGCCCCGAGAAGCCGTTCGAATCCCCGGCGCTGTTCGGGGACGTCCCCCTGGAGCGCGAGGACCCCGACCTTCATGGCGGCGGGGCGCGCCGCATCTCCTCGAGGACCTCGCGCGCCCGATCGATCCGGATGGCGTGCTCGCTGACGAGGCGGGCGACCACCCGGTCGACCTCGTCGGACCGCGCTCCGGCCGTCGCTGCGATATTGCGAGCGTGCAGCTCCATGTGGCCGCGCTGGATGCCCTCGGTGGCAAGGGCGCGCAGCGCCGCGAAATTCTGAGCGAGTCCCACCGAGGCGAGGATCTGCGCGAGTTCCTGGGCGCTCTTCACGCCAAGGAGCCGGACGTTCGCCTTCGCGGTCGGATGGACCGCGGTCGCACCGCCGATGAGGCCGACGGCGGTCGGAATCTCGATCGTTCCGACGAGGTCTCCCGCCGCATTCTTCTCGTAAGTCGTCAGGGGACGGACCACGCCGCCGTCCCGGGCGAGGTAGGCAGCGTACGTGTGCGCGCCGCTCTCGATCGCCCGGAAGTCGTTCCCGGTGGCGATGACCACGGCCGAGACACCGTTCATGATGCCCTTGTTGTGGGTGGCGCACCGGTACGGGTCGACGGAGGCGAGGGTGTAGGCGTCGAGGATCGCCTCGACGACGTCGGGTCCGGTTGCGGTGTCGGTCTTCAACAGGTGGGCCGGGAACGTTGCGGTGGCCCGCGCGAGCCGTTCGACCGCGAGGTTCGAGATGATCCGGAGGACGGCGCGCCCCTGCGCGAGCCGTGCGACGTTGGGCGCGAGGGCCTCGCACATCGTGTTCACAGCGTTCATCCCCCCCGCGTCGCGCGCGTCGACGAGGAGGTGGACGATCACCATCGTTCCCCGTGGGGTCGGCACGATCCGAACCTCGAGGTCCTTCGCTCCGCCTCCGAACTTGACGAGCATCGGATCCTTCGCGTTGGCCTGCGCGAGCAGGTTCTCGCGGTCGCCGAGGATCCGGACGCGCGCGGCGACGGGGTCGGCCACATCGAGGATCTGGATCTGCCCGATCATCACCGGCGCGGTCGTCTGGGCCGTGAACCCGCCCCCCGCACGCGCCACCTTGGCGGCGTTCGAGGCGGCGGCGACGACGCTCGGCTCCTCGATCGCCATGGGGATGAGGTAGTCCTGTCCGTTGATCTGGAAGTTCGTCGCGATCCCGAGGGGAAGCGCGAACGAACCCACGACGTTCTCGATCATGCGTGTCAGAATGCCGGGGTCGATCCCGGGCGGAAAATCGTAGACGCGTGCCTCGGCCTCCGTGAGACCAGCCCACTCCGCGATCACCCGGCGGCGCTCCTCCACCGAGAGCTTGTAGAACCCCGAGATCTCCGACGAGCGCGCCAAGGACCCTACCTGGGTTACTCCGACGTCCCGGAGCCTGCGATGCCACCACTCGCTTTCTCTTCGGCGGCTGCCGCAGGCGGAGGCGTACGCGCGACGACCACCTTGGCCGGGCGTAGGAGGCCCCCTCGGAATCGGTATCCTTGCTGAACGATCTCGACGATCGTCCCCGCCGCGTGGCCCGGCCGAACGGGCGCCTCCGCCACGGCCTCGTGCTCGTCGGCATTGAAGGAGCCACCGGGCTTCGCGAGCGAGCGCACCCCCTCCCGCGCGAGGAATCCGTCCCACTCCTTCGAGAGGAGTTCGAGGCCTTTGCGGATCGGGTCGGACGCAGCCGCGCTCTTCGAGGATTCGCGCGCCCGCTCGAACGCGTCGTGGATCGGCAACAGTTCCTTGAGGAGCTCGGCTTCGGCCCGGACGCGCGCCCCCTCCCGATCCCGCTCGCCGCGCTTGCGGTAGTTCTCGAAATCCGCGAAGAGATACTTGAATCGGGTTTCCCAGTCCGGTCCGGGCTCCTCCGGTGACCCGGTGGGCGAGGTCGCCTCGTCGGCCGCGACGGGCATGCCCGGTTCGGACAGAGCGGGCGGGGTCGTGGCGTTCGGCGGGGCCCCCTGGGGCGGCTCCTCGGGAGGAGCGTCCGGCTTGGCCTTCTCCTCGCTCATTCCGGCCCGGTCCACCGATGCGTGTTATTTGGCATTTCGGAGACACGAAGGCCGTCCGGGGGGCCGGCACCGGGTGGCGGCAGGGAGCGGTCGCCTTGGGGCCGGATTTTTGAGCCCCCAAAATCGACCGCGCCGGACGGAATTCTTCGACGGCCGGAACGACCCTCGAATCGCGCGGGAATTCAACTGCGCGGCAAGCCTTATACTGGCCCCCCCGGTCTGTTTTTGGGTGTCGTTCCGGCACCCGTTTCACGATGGCAGACCAGGTCGCTTCCGCGCGCTCCTACGACGCGAGTTCCATCCAGATCCTCGAGGGCCTTTCTGCGGTCCGGAAGCGTCCCGGGATGTACATCGGATCGACCGACACGCGGGGCCTGCACCACCTGATCTGGGAGGTGGTGGAGAACTCGATCGACGAGGTCCTCGCGGGCTCGTGCACGGAGATCGAGGTCCGCCTCAACTCCGACGGCACCTGCACGGTCATCGACAACGGCCGGGGCATCCCCGTCGAGGAGCACCCGAAGTACCACCGACCGGCGCTCGAGATCGTCCTCACGATCCTGCATGCGGGTTCGAAGTTCGACAAGAACACCTACAAGGTTTCGGGCGGGCTCCACGGGGTCGGCCTCCACGTGGTCAACGCGCTCTCCGAGTTCTTCGAGGTCCGGGTCCGGCGCGGGGGCCAGGAGTACTTCCAGCGGTACGAGAAGGGGACGCCCGTCGCGCCGCTCTCGGTCGAGGGAAAGGCGGAGGGCACGGGCACCGAGGCGCGCTTCAAGCCCGACCCGACGATCTTCGAGACCGTGATCTTCGACAAGGAGATCGTCGAGCGCCGGCTGAAGGAGCTCTCCTTCCTGAACCCCCAGGTCACGATCCACTTCGCCGACGAGCGCGACGGCACCGCCGCCACCTATCACCACGCGGGCGGGATCAGCGAGTTCGTGGCCGACCTGAACGCCGGCAAGAACGTTCTGTTCCCCACCCCGATCTTCCTGCACGCCGTGCGCGAGCAGACCGACATCGAGGTCGCCCTCCAGTACAACGACGGCTACAACGACACGACGCTCGCCTTCGTGAACACGATCAACACCGTCGACGGTGGGACGCACGTCGCCGGCCTCAAGTCCGCCCTCACGCGGACGCTGAACGATTACGCGCGCCAACGCAATTTCCTCAAGAGCTCCGAGGACGGGCTCACCGGCGAGGACGTCCGGGAGGGGCTCGCGTGCGTCCTCTCCATCAAGGTCCTCGAACCCCAGTTCGAGGGTCAGACGAAGGCGAAGCTCGGGAACTCCGAGGTGAAGGGCCAGGTCGAGAGCGCCATCAACGAGAAGCTCGCCGAGTTCCTTGAGGAGCATCCGTCCGTCGGGCAGGGCCTCATCTCGAAGGCGGTCCAGGCGGCCCAGGCTCGGGAGGCGGCTCGGAAGGCGCGGGAGCTCACCCGCCGGAAGGGCCTCCTCGAGGGGGGCGGTCTCCCCGGGAAGCTCGCCGATTGCCATTCGCGCGATCCCGTCGAGTGCGAGCTGTTCATCGTCGAAGGAGACTCGGCGGGCGGGACCGCGAAGCAGGGCCGGGACCGGGAGTTCCAGGCGATCCTTCCCCTGCGCGGGAAGATCCTCAACGTCGAGAAGGCCCGGCTCGACAAGATGCTGCAGAACGAGGAGATCCGGGCCCTGCTCACCGCGATCGGGACCGGGATCGGCGACGAGCTCGACCTCGCAAAGCTCCGCTACCACAAGGTGATCCTCATGACCGATGCCGACGTCGACGGATCGCACATCCGGACGCTCCTCCTCACCCTCTTCTACCGGAAGATGCCGGCGCTGATCACCGAGGGCTACGTCTACATCGCCCAGGCGCCCCTCTACCGGCTTCAGAAGGGCTCGAAGTTCCAGTGGGCGTACTCCGATGAGGAGCGCGACAAGACGCTCCAGGAGTGGGGCGCGAAGGGCGTGACGATCCAGCGGTACAAGGGACTCGGGGAGATGAACGCGGGTCAGCTCGCCGACACGACGATGAAGCCCGGCGGCCGCGAGCTCCTTCGGGTCACGGTGGACGATGCGGTGAAGGCGAACGCGCTTTTCTCGATCCTGATGGGCGAGGAGGTCGAACCCCGTCGCCAGTACATCCAGGAGCACGCGGTCGAGGTCACGAACCTCGACATCTAGCGAGGGTCCGATCGTTCGTGCCGGTCACATCGCTCCCCGGGGCCCTCGAAGCGCTCGGGCGCGACGCCTCCGATCTCGCGCGGCACCCCGTGCTGCATGCGAGCGCGGGGACGCTCCTCACCCTCGGCCTCCCGCGCGCGGGCACGACGCCGGAGTGGGTGGGCATCTGGATCGAGTCCGGACGGGCCACGTTCCTCGGTGCCGCGACGCCGCCGGTCGGCCCGTCCATCGGCCACGGCGTGACGGGCGCGGGTGCGACCCTGGTGGACCTCGTTGCCGACGCGATGCGGCGGTTCCTCGAGAGGGCGGAAGACTACGACGCGAGGCTCGCGGACCTCCAGCGGCGCGGACGGGAAGCGCCGGCGCGCGAGATCTGGGCGCTGCAGAGGGAAACGTCGGGACTGCGTGCGCTCATCGGCCGTGCGCTCGTGGTGTTGAGCGAGGCCGCCGGCCCGTTCGGCCGCGCGTTCCCGACGGCGGAGAAGGCGCTCCCCTCGCTCCGGGAGGAGCTCGAACGGGTACGCGAGATCGCGCTCACGGTCCAGCAGTCGTTGAGCGACCTCATCCTCATGCGGAACGCCGAGGAGTCGAACCGGATCGCCCAGACCGCGAACCGCCTGTCGATCTTCTCGAATCGGATCGCGGTCCTGACGAACACCTCGAACATCCGGATGCTCGGGATCACGTACATCGCGCTCCTTCTCGGACTCGTCAGCGCGACCGTGCTCATCCCCAACACCGCCGCCACGATCCTCGGCATGCCGAGCGCGGCCTGGGTCCCGGGCTACTGGGTCGACGCCCTCATGGTGGTCCTTGCGGTCATCCCGATCGCGCTCGTCTTCTCGCGACCTTGGGTGCTCCGGATGCTCCGGGAGCTGAAGGCCTCGGAGACCCGGACGTCGGAGGGGATCGACGACCTACCGGAGTTCGCCGAGTCCGCGGCGTTGACCGCCCGCGCCCAGGGCGATCGACCGTTGGAGTCGCACTAGCCGTTCGGGGTCGGGGCGCGACCGGCGGACGCTCGAGCGGGTCGCCTCCCCTAGGTCCTGCCGTTACGGCTCCGGACCCTGGTCCGCGTAGGGCTCATCGCCGGACGGTGGCAGATCCTCGTCCGCGGGCGAGGCGTCGGCCTCGGGTTCCCCGTTCGGGACATCCTCATAGAGATCGGAGTCCCCGAGCGGCTCCGGCTCGCCCTCCTCGTCGCCGCCGCCGGAGGCCCGAGATTGCCGCAGGCCGTAGGCCGCGAGGCCGGCGATGAGCGCGACGATGATCAGCACCACCGCAAGGACCGCGTAGAAGGCGCCCGCGGCGATCCCGAAGAGGAGATCCGAGCCGTTCGTGCCGCCGGGGCCGCCACCGTTCCCCTGGTTCACGACGACGTGCGCGCGGTTCGAGAGCACGGTGAACCCGTTGCCGTCGGTCACCTTGGCGACGACATCGTAGATCCCGAACGTCTTCGTGGCACAGACGGCCGTGAGCCCGGACTCGGTGCAGCCGCCGGGAAGCCCCTCCCACAAGACGGTCTGGTTGCCCGGACCGCCCGAGACCGAGACGGTGACGGTGAAGGTCTCACCCTCGGTGAGCGTCGAGGGTGTCGCGATCGGGGTGCTCACGACGGGGTCGGAGCGGACGACTACGCTCGCGATCCCCGCGATCGCGGAGCTCCCTCCATCCGAGTCGACGACGTTCACGCTCGCGTTCAGGGTTGTCGCGGTGGTCGGAATGCAGGTGAACGTCGGCGTCGAGGCGATGGCGCACGTGGTGGGGAGGCCGTGCCAGTGGTAACTGTACCCTCCGGAGCCGCCCGCCGCGCCCGTGGAGAACGCGATCGGTTGACCCACATCGACGTCTCGGCGATCGGCGGTCGGTGGGGCGACCGTCGGAAGCGTATCGACGGTGAAGGTGAGCGGAGGGCTCGTCGCGTGGAGGCCGTTCGAGTCGTTGAAGGCAACGACGAGCGTCATTCCGCCGGTCCTCGTGAACTGGCAGGAAGCTTGGGGGCCGAGCGTACCGCTGCACACGAACGCGGGGAAGCCGGTCCATCGCCAGGCCGTGAACGTCCCGGTGCCGCCCACCGGCGACTCCGTGAACTGGACCGGGAGCGTCACGTCGGTGGACGTGATTCCTTTCGTCCCGTTGTGCGACGCGATCGGGATGGGTGCGGTCGGTTTCGGGAAGACCTCGAACCCGATCGCGACGAGGCTCGAGAGCCGTCCGACGGCGGAGAGGTTCAGGACGACGGTGTAGGACTCGGGAGAGAGGGGGATGCACGCGAGACGCAGGTAGCCGTAGCCACCGCTTAGGGTGAGGGTAGGGAAGGTCGAGCAGCCGAGCCCTGTCGTGGGTGTGACGTTCGCGGAGGAGGAGAAGGTCCACGAGGAGTTCGCGAAGACGCTCGCGTTGAACAGGATGGGCTGGCCCACGTCGGAGGAGTTCTGGGGATTTCCGATCGGGGTGACGGCGGGTGTCCCGAGAAGGAGCCCGGTGGTGATGATCGAGACCGCCGACCCGCTCGTGTCGGTCACGTAGAGGCAGCCGTTCCACGGATCGACGGCGATGGCGAACGGCGAGGATCCGACGAGGATCGAACCGACCACGCCCGTGCCGTTCACGACCTCGAGCGCACCGAGGTTGTTCTCGGCGGCGTAGAGGTAGCCGTTCCCTGGGTCGAAGGCGAGGCCGTACGGCAGTCCGGGGAGGGGGACCGTGGCCACGACACGGCCGCTCAGAATGACCGAGATGTTCCCCGAGACCGAGTTCGCGACGTACATGGTTCCGCTCGCCCCGCCGTAGGCGAGGCCTTCCGGGCCGCTCCCGACGCCAATGGTCGCGACGACCGAGCTCCCCGAGATGACGGTCACCGCCTTCGCGCCATAGTCGGTGACGAAGATCTGGTGGGTCGACGGGTCGTAGGCGGCCGCCGTGGGCTCCGAACCGACCGCGATCGAGCCGGCCTGTACGGTCGAGCCGAGGATCCGCGTCACGTTGTTCGAACCGTAGTTCGTGACGTAGATCTCCGAATTCATCGGATTGAAGGCGGCCGCGTACGGGCTCGTCCCGACCGTGAGGGTCGTCGCGATCGTCGTCCCGTTGATCAGGACGACCGCGTTCGAGGAGTAGAGAGCGAAGTAGACAATCCCATTCACGGGATCGAAGGCGCCTCCGATCGGATAGCCCGAGACAACGAGGATCACCACGACCGAGGTGCCATTGAAGATCGTGATCTTGCCCGCGACGGAGTTCGCGACGTAGACGTACTGGTTCGCGGGGTCGTAGACGACCCCCTGCGGCGAGGAGGGAACTCCGATCGTGGCGAGGACCGTACCGACGGGGGGGTTGGGGCCGGTGAGCGGACGCGCAACCGAGCCAGTGGGGGTCGCCAGGCGCAGGGCCACGGGCGCAGGGGCCGGGTGGTTCGGGTCGCCGGCGCTTCCGTCCGGTGCGAGCGACACGGCAAGGGAGTGGAACGCGCCGAGCGCCGGCGCGGGCGCAGCGACGAGGAGGACGAGGAGGCTGACGGATGTTGCGAGCGCGAGCCGACCGGAGCGTGAGGTTCGGACGGTCGCTCGGCGGGGCTCTGCTTCCATGCGGACAAGAAGAACGCGGAAACGCTCTTCAAGCCTCGGGGTCACGAACGGGCGTACCGTCAGGCCGGGACGAGCCGGCCGGACGACTCGCGCTTGAACCTGCCGAAATCGCGAAGGCCCGCGATCCGTTCGGCGGGGAAGACGGGGCCGTCCACGCAGACGTGGTAGGGTCCGATCGCGCAGGCATCGCAGAGCCCGAGCGCGCACTTCATCACGCGCTCGAGCGAGCAGACGACCGGAGCTCGGCTCCCGGCGGCAGCGTCGATGACCTTGCGCATCATCACCTCGGGGCCACAGGTCCAGACGGCATCGAACGATTCTGCCCGCAGGAGCTCTGCGGCGACCTCGGTGACGTATCCCTTCGAACCCTTCGAGCCATCGTCGGTGGCGATCGCGACACGCGCACCCATGCGTTGGAACCGTTCCTCGAAGAGGAGCTCGGGCGCCACCGTGGCGCCCAGCGCTACCGTGATCCGGCTTCCCTGGGCCGCGGCGATCTCGGCCGCCGGCGCGAGAACGGCCGCACCGGATCCCCCGCCGACGACCAGGATCTTCTTGGGGCTCGTGTCGAACGCGTTCCCATAGGGCCCGCGGATGCCGATCCGGTCGCCCGGACGAAGATGTTGGATGGCCCGGCTCGTTGGTCCCATGACCTTCACCGTGATCCCCTTCGGGTTCCCAGTGTAGGAGAGGGACATCGGGATCTCGTCGTCCCCGGGGATCCACACCATGACGAACTGACCCGGTCGCGCGGCAGCCGGGTAGCGAAACCGCAACGTCACCGTGCTCGGCGTCTCTTGATCGTAGGTCTCGACGGGGACGATCGTTCGGAACAGGCGGATCACCTCGATCGTGGCGGTCGGCGACGGCGAGCGGGCATGGGAGCCCGTGCCTCCGACCCGTGCGCGGCGCCCTGGGCCGAGCGGACGCTCTCGAAGCCGAGCTCGTCGAGGAGCCGCCCGAGGCTCTCCACCAGGCGGCCGAACACGCCGATCCCCTCGAAGGCCACCGCGGTGCCCACCTCGACCGCGCAGGCGCCCGCCATCACGTACTCGAGCGCGTCCTCCGCGGTCATCACCCCGCCCACCCCGACGATCGGGATGGTGAGCGCCTCACGGATCTGCCAGACACACGCAAGGCCGATGGGTTTGATCGCGGGGCCGCTCAAGCCTCCGAGGCCATGCGAGAGCGTTGGCCGCCGTAGGTGAACGTCGATCGCGAGAGCCCGGACGGTGTTGATCGCGCTGATGGCGGCGGCTCCGCCGCGCTCCGCGGCGCGCGCGAGTCCCACCGGGTCCGCCGTATTGGGGGTGATCTTCACGATCACCGGGACCCGGACCCGCTCGCGAACGGCCCGGGTGATCGCCTCGACCTCAGCGGGGTCCTGCCCGATCTCCGAACCGAGGCCCTCGGTGTGGGGACAGCTCAGGTTGAGCTCGAGGGCCACGACGCCGGTGCGCTCCATGCGCTCGGCAACGTCCACGAACTCCGCGGCATCTGCGCCGAACACGGAGCCGATCACGGTGGCACCCGTGGCCCGTGCGGTCTCGATCTCCTTCGGGTACTCCTCGATGCCGGGATTCGGGAGTCCCATCGCGTTGAGAAAGCCCCAGCGTTCGAGCGACTCGATGGTCGGGTTCGGATACCCCGGTCGTGGGAGTCGGCCGATCGATTTCGTGATGACCCCACCGGCGCCCGCCTTCCACGCCCCGCCGAGCGAGTCTCCGCTCTCGCCCCAGATCCCGGAGGCGAGCAAGAACGGGTTCCTGAGGCGTACGCCGGCGAGATCGACGCTAAGGTCGGCCACCGTCGTCTTCGACGGGGAGTCGGCTTATATCGATACTGCCGATGAATGACGCCCCATGCGTCTCGAGAAGCTGACGGACGCTGCGCGCAGCGCGGTGGAGAGGGCGTTTGCACGCGCGGCCGAGCTCCGGCACGCGTCGGTCGAGCCCTCCCACCTCCTCTACGCGCTCCTCTCGGAGGAGGACGGATCGCCCGCCGCCGTGCTCCGGGCCGTCGAGGTGCCGCGCGAGGAGATGCGCAAGCAACTCGAGGAGAGCCTCGCGCGCCTCCCGACGGCCGAGCACGTGGCCCCCTCGGACCAGTACATCTCCCGCCCGCTCACCGCCGTGATCGAGGTCGCCGAACAGGAGGCCGAGCGGAGGAAGGACCGGTACACCAACGCGGACCTCCTCCTGTTCGGTCTGCTCTCCGTAAAATCACCGGCGAAGGAACTCCTCGAGGAGTTCGGGGTGCGGCGCGCCAAGATCGAGGAAGCGATCAAGGCGATGCGGGGCGCCGCGCGCCCCGTCGAGACCCGCCGGGATGAGGAGGAGTACCGCTCACTCGAGAAGTATGGGCGCGACCTCACCGCCCTGGCGCGGGACCGGAAGCTCGATCCCGTTATCGGCCGGGACGAAGAGATCCGCCGGGTAATCCAGATCCTCTCGCGGAGGACGAAGAACAACCCGGTCCTGATCGGGGACCCCGGCGTGGGCAAGACCGCCATCGTCGAGGGGCTCTCGCTGCGGCTCGCCGCCCAGGACGTGCCGGAATCGCTCCGGGAGAAGCGGATCATCGCGCTCGATCTCGGCGCCATGCTCGCGGGGGCGAAATTCCGTGGCGAGTTCGAGGAACGCCTGAAAGCCGTCCTCAAGGAGGTCGAGCGCTCCGAGGGGCGGGTCATCCTGTTCATCGACGAGCTCCACACCGTGGTCCACGCCGGGGCGACGGAGGGCGGCGCGATGGATGCCTCGAACCTCCTCAAACCTGCGCTCGCGCGCGGCTCGCTCCACTGTATCGGCGCGACGACGATCCAGGAGTACCGGAAGTACATCGAAAAGGACGCGGCCCTCGAGCGCCGGTTCCAGCCGGTCGTCGTCTCGGAGCCCACGGTGGAGGACACGATCTCGATCCTGCGCGGCCTGAAGGAGCGCTACGAGCTCCACCACGGGGTCCGCATCCACGACTCCGCCCTCGTGGCCGCGGCCACGATGTCCGCGCGCTACATCACGGACCGGCATTTGCCGGACAAGGCGATCGACGCCGTCGACGAGGCGGCGTCCTCCGTGCGCCTGGCCCTCGATTCGCGACCTCCCGAGCTCGACCAGCTCACCCGCAGGATCCGCCAGCTCGAGATCGAGCGGGCCGCGCTGCGGCACGAGAAGGACGCTGCGTCGGTCGACCGGTTGGCGCGTCTCGAGAAGGAGCTTGCGAACCTGAAGGAGAAGGAAGGCGGCCTTCTCGCGCGCTGGCAGAAGGCTCGGGAGACGATCCAGGCGATCCGGGCCCTGCGCGAGAAGCTCGAGGCGGCGCACGCCGACGAGGAACGGGCCGAACGCTCCGGAGACCTCGAAGCGGCCGCTCGGATCCGGTACGGGACGCTTCCCTCGCTTCAGAAGGACCTCGAGGCCACGAGCAAGGTCCTCAGCGCCTCCCCGGGCAGCGCGCTCGTTCAGGAGGAAGTCGGGGAGGAGGAGGTCGCTCGGGTCATCGCGAAGTGGAGCGGCATCCCGGTCTCCCGGATGCTCGAGGGCGAGACGCAGCGTCTCATCGCGATGGAGACGGAGCTCCACAAGCGCGTGGTCGGCCAGGACGAGGCCCTCCAGATCGTCTCCGCCGCGGTCCGACGCTCCCGCTCGGGCCTCGGGGACCCGAACCGGCCGATGGGAGCGTTCCTGTTCGTGGGTCCGACCGGCGTCGGCAAGACGGAGCTCGCGAAGGCGCTCGCCCAGTTCCTCTTCCACTCGGAGCGCGCGCTCGTTCGCCTCGACATGAGCGAGTACATGGAGAAGCACACGGTCGCGCGCCTGATCGGCGCGCCTCCGGGCTATGTCGGCTATGAGGAGGGAGGCCAGCTCACCGAGGCGGTCCGGCAACACCCGTACACCGTGATCCTGTTCGACGAGGTGGAGAAGGCCCACCCGGACGTCGTCAACGTCCTGCTCCAGCTGCTCGACGACGGCCGTCTCACCGACGGGCAGGGGCGGACGGTGGACTTCCGCAACGCGCTCGTGATCATGACGAGCAACCTCGGCACGGACCTGTTGCGCGAGGCGAAGGACGACGCGGAACGAAGGACGGTCATCGAGAAGGCGCTCCGAGGCTTCTTCCGGCCCGAATTCCTCAACCGGATCGACGACATCGTCATCTTCCACTCCCTCACCGATGCCGAGATCGTCGAGATCGTCGGCATCCAGCTCGACCAGGTCCAGGGGCGCCTCAAGGACCGGAGGATCCGCCTCCGCGCCACCGACGCCGCGAAAAAGCGGCTCGCGCGCGAGGGGTTCGACCCCGAGTTCGGAGCGCGGCCCCTCAAGAGGACGATCCAACGGCTCGTCGTCGATCCCCTGACGGTCCGGCTCCTCTCGGGCGAGATCCCGGACGGCAGCGACGTCACCATCGAGGTGAAAGGGGACGCGATCGCCCTCGTCGCGACCCCCCCGACCGCCATCGCCCGCTCGAAGGGGTGAGCGCGCGCGTCCGCTGTCACGGTCGCGATTCTCGGTTCGCCCGACGTCGCGAAGGAGCTCGGGAAGAAGGGCACGCAGTCGGACATCACGATGTACAACCTCGTGCGGGAGGGCCACGCCCTCACGCTCGTGGAGGCGAGCCAGTTCCCCGAGAAGTTCGCCTCGCTCCTGACGGCCGTGGCGATGGCCGACCGGATCCTTCTCGTGGTGCCCGCCCTCACCCGGGACATCGGGGAGATCGCGGCGACGGTCGACGTCGTGGACTGTCCTACCGAGATCCTGCTCGGGGCCGGTGTCGGGGAGGCCGAGGTTCGTCGGGCCTTCCGAGGGACGCGGCTCGCGGAGGCGCCGACGCAAGCGCTCGACCTCACGAAGCTTCGTGCGGAGGCCGAAGGATGGGAGTCCGTTCGGGTGGAGGGCCCGGTCGCCGTGTCGATCGACCATGCGTTCCCCGTCAAAGGCGTCGGGGCCGTTGCGCTCGGAGTCGTACGGAGCGGCGTGCTGAAAGCTCACGACCGTCTGCGCCTCTTCCCGACGGAGAAGAGCGTCGAGGTACGGTCGGTCCAGGTTCACGACGTGGATGTCCCGAGCGCCGCGTGCGGCGAGAGGGTCGGGGTCGCGCTCAAGGGGGTTGACGCCGACGAGGTCTCGCGGGGCCACATCCTCGCCCCGGAGGGAAGCCTCGCCGTGGCCCAGTCGTTCGCAGCCCGAATCACATGCCGTTGCCCGTTCTACAAGGGCCGGCTTGCCGAGGGCGCCCAGCTCCACCTGCAGGCGGGACTTCAGATCGTCCCGGCCTCGGTCCTCAAGGTCGACGGAGACGCCCTAACCCTGGAAGCGGATCGACCGGTGGCCCTCCCGCGCAGCGGGGTCGGGACGATCTCCGATCTTTCGGCGGGCCCGGGCCCCCGGATCGTCGGTCGGGTGGACCTCCGGGCCGACGGCAACGTTCAAGCCCCCTCGGCCGGTACATAGACCTGTGAGCGCTTCCCCCGGCACCCCGGGTCCCGCACGTGCCTGTTCCGGCTGCTCGGGCCCGCTCTCCGCTCTCGGCGCGCAGCCGATCCGCACGGGAGGCGTCGCGGGGCACCCCGATTCGGTCCTCTGGTTGGCCGCCTACTGGTGCCCGCGCTGCGGCAAGGTCGAGTTCTACACCGTCGGATAGTCCGACACCCTGGATCGACGCGGCGAGAGCCGCGCTAGGCGAACATCGTGACGGATTCCTTGCCGGGCTCATCCTCGCCGACGACCTTCTCGATCGCCCGCTCGAAGTCGAGGAGGGTCACCTGCTCCCGCTCCTCGCGGATCGCCCACATTCCGGCCTCGGTGCAGATCGCGCGGATGTCGGCGCCCGTCGCGCCATCGCAGCGGTTCGCGAGCGCCTCGAAGTCGATGGCCTCCTTGATGGCCATCCCGCGCGTGTGGATCTTGAAGATCTCGACCCGGCCGGCGAACGCGGGCAACGGGACCTCGATGATCCGGTCGAACCGCCCGGGACGCAGGAGCGCCTCATCGAGGATGTCGGGCCGGTTCGTGGCGGCGACGATCTTCACGTTGGAGAGCGGTTCGAACCCGTCCATCTCCGCGAGGAGCTGCATGAGCGTGCGCTGGACCTCGCGGTCCCCGCTCGTCGCCACCTCGAGGCGCTTCGCGCCGATCGAGTCGACCTCGTCGATGAAGATGATCGTGGGGGCTTTCTCGCGGGCGAGCTGGAAGAGCTCACGGACGAGACGAGCGCCCTCGCCGATGTACTTCTGGACGAGCTCGCTGCCCACGAGCCGGACGAACGTCGCGTGCGTATGGTGCGCGACGGCTTTTGCGATGAGCGTTTTTCCGGTCCCCGGAGATCCGATCAGGAGGACCCCCTTCGGCGGGTCCACGCCGACCTTCCGGTAAAGCTCGGCGCGAAGCAGCGGATACTCGACGGCTTCCCGGATATCGCGGATCTGGTCCGTGAGGCCCCCGATGTCCTGGTAGGAGACATCGGGCTTGTCCACGATCTCGCTCGCCGCGACGAGCGGATCGAGCGAGGCGGGCAGGACCCCCATCACGGCGAGGGTCTGTTTGTTGAGCGCGACACGCGAGCCGACGGTGATCTTCGCGTGCTCGACGGTCTCGGCCGAATTGACCACGAAGTCGGGGCCGGTGGACGACTTCACCACGACGCGTCCATCGGTCAGGACGTCCCGGACGCTCCCGACGATGAGGGGGGGATACCGGAGGCGGTCGAGCTCGGTCTTGAGCCGCTTGACCTCACGCTGGAGGCGGAGGATCTCGGCCTCCATGTAGTGGCGCTCGCTCTCGACGCGCTTGATCGCCTCGGCGAGCTGGTTGTTCCGCAGCTCGAGGAAGTTGACCCGGTCGAAGCTTTCGGGGGCGCTCGCGCTGACATCCGGTTCAGTCATCGCGTTCGAGGACTCCCCGCGGCACTCGCCGGCGCAGCGTACGGAGAAACAAGTCGGGTCGGCTTATAAGAAGTCGTGGTCGAGGTGGAAGGGTGACGGCGTCAGCGCGAGGTCCGACGGTCCTGAGCGGGCGTGCGTTCGCGCCGGGACATGTCACCGGAGTCTTCGCACCCGCGCTACAGGGCCGAGATCCCAGAAGCCGCGGCTCGCTCGGCGTGGGGATCGTTCTCGAGGGCGGGGTCGAGGCCGTTGCCGAGGTCCGACCCGCGCCCCGACCCTCCGTGCGCGTCGTCTCGGAATCGGAAGGCGCTCTGCCCATCTCGCTCGACGTCGCCCGCCGACTCTGGTCCGGCCGACAGGGGCATCTGGTCGTCCACCTCCGTCACGAACTTCCGATCGCCCACGGGTTCGGCATGAGCGCCGCGGGTGCGACCGCCACAGCCCTTGCGGTGGCGACCCTCGCGCGCACATCGGTCGATGACGCCGTCGAAGTTGCCCACCTCGCGGATCTCTTCGGCGGAGGTGGACTCGGCGGGGTCGCAAGCATCCTCGGTGGAGGGATGGAGAACCGGACCGCTGCGGGGATTCCGCCGTTCGGGCGCGTCCGCCATCGGAGCTTCCCCTACCCCACGTTCCTCATCCTCGCGGGCAGGCCGCTGCCTTCTCCCGGCCTCCTCGCAAGCTCTGCGTTCCTCGACCGTGTTGCATCCGTCGGACTCGATCGGATCGCCGGACTTGGACCGCGGCCGGAGCCTCTCGCATTCTTGCAGGCTGCGGAGGAGTTCACCGACGAGCTCGGCCTCGCCCCTCCGAAGCTCTCTCGATTCATCCACCGACTGCGCGGGCGTGAGGTCCGGGTCGCGCAGGCGATGCTCGGCCGTTCCGCGTTCGCCGTGCCCCTTTCGGTGGCGGGACGGCGCAGTCTCGTCCTCGAGCTCCTACGTTCGGGCGCCACAGCGGTCGAATTCCATGCCGAACGGCAGGGGGCCCGCGCACTGCCGTCACGTTCGCCGGGCAAGCGCTATTAGCGGTGCCCAGCTCGGCGGCCTCTCCCCATGACCCGCAAGCCGGCCCGGATGTACCGGAAGATCGAGGGCCAGGTGTACACCCGGCAAGAGTACATGGGCGGCATCCCGGTCTGCCGCGTGACGCAGTTCGACACCGGGAACCTGAGGACGAGTTTCCCGCTCTCCCTCACGCTCGCCGGTGAAGAGGCCGCGCAGGTACGCGACACCGCCCTCGAGGCGGCGCGCGTGAGTGCGGTGCGCGTGCTCGAGAAGTTCGCCCTGAACGAGTATCACCTGAAGGTGCGCCGCTACCCTCACCAGATTCTCCGGGAGCACAAGATGGCCACCGGGGCGGGGGCCGACCGGATCTCGGCAGGGATGCGCCGCGCGTTCGGAAAACCCGTGAGCCATGCCGTCCGGGCGGAGATCGGCGCCGAGCTCATCACGGTCTACACCACCCAGGCTCACCTCGCCGTCGCGAAGGAGGCCCTCCGGAAGGCCTCCCACAAGCTTCCGGTCCCGACCCGGGTCCTCGTTCGCGGCCTCGCGAGCTAACGCCCCCCGCTGCGCGGCGCGCGCTCCCCCATCGTCCCTACGACGAGACGGTGGGGGGCGCGGGGGCTCCAGACTTCGCCGGGGGCATGCGAACGATCAGGACGGGACAGGTGACGTGGTGGCTCACCACGTCGGTGACGCTTCCGAGCAACAGGCGCTTCGTCGCAGAGAGTCCCCGGGAGCCCATCACGAGAAGATCCGTCGGGTGCCGCTCGACATGCGCGATCACCTCGTCGGTGATGACGCCCTCGAGGCAGATCCCGGTCACCGATCCGATCCCCGCCGCTTCGCAGGTCTTGACGGCCCGGTCCACGATCTCCCGGTACGCTTTCGCCTCGCTCTCAGGAACGTCGGAGGAAACCCAGGGTTCTGTCGCGCTCGCGTAGATCGCGTAGACCGGGGCGACGGAGAGGACCGTGAGCTCGCTATCGAACCGCTTCGCGAGATCAATCGCGAACTCGAGTGCCCGATCCCCGTGCCGGGATCCGTCGACGGTCACGGTGATGCGCGCGAACGGCGGCTCGGGCATCCTCGGCACCAGGCTCCGTCGGGGTAAAGGAGGTTACGGCGAAGCGCGGCTCGCCGTCTTCGGACGGCGGCCAACCCCGCGCTCGCGTCCCGAGATAGGTTATTGACGCTGAACGACACCGATGCACGCAACGACGATGCCGAAATGCAGCAACTGCGGCGGGAGCGATTTTGTCTGGGCGAGTCGAGTGCGCAGCGGGCTCACCGGGGTCGGCGGCCTCGCACTCCGCGGTCGTCGAGAAGGGGAGATTGGCACCCGCATCTGCCGGGGTTGCGGGCACGCGGATCTTTTCGTGCGCGATCTCCGGCTGCTCCAAGCCCCCCATCTTTGGAAACCCGGTGAGTTCGTACCGATGGTGGAGCGGCCGGAAGCACGACCGCCGCCCGTTGTACGCGCAACGACACCCCCGAGAATGAGTCCGCCGAGCCCATCCGGCGCGGCGCCCCCTCCTCCGTCGGCACCGTCTCCCTTCCCGTCAACGGATCCCGGGCCCGTTCCCGGCGCGTCGCAACCTCCCTTGCCACGATCCGAGGCAGCGAGCACACCGGCCGCGGAATCCCCCGGACTTTCGACTCCGGCGGAGAACAACCAGGCTCCGACCGAACTCGAATCTCCGACGATGAACGCACCAGCGCCCGCAGCGAGCGCGTCCTCCGAACCGACCGTGATGGAGGACGAGCCCCCGTCCGAGAAACGGACTTCGACCCGGCCACGGCGCGAAAGCCGGGGCCGAACGGGCAGCCGACGGTCCTCTCCCAAGACCGCGTCCTGAGGGTCCTTAGAGCGTGTCCGAATACCTAACCCCTGAGCTCGACCCTCGCGTGTTTCTCACTGAATTATGAGCTTGCCTCGCCCTTCGCCCGGCAGCTCGCGCAGAGGAAGAGGACGCTGCGGTTCTCGAGGTGGTTGAGCGCCATCCACCCATCCTCCAGCCACACCCCTTGCTTGTAGGGGAGCTTTCCCGGGAGGATGAGCGCCGTCTCTTCCTCGCAGCCGGTCCCCGAACAGTGGATCGGCACCGGCATGACCTCGCTCGCCCGCAGTCGGGTCGCCTTGCCCTTGGGCATTGAGAGCCGAACGGTCCCGTCGTTAAAGGGTCTGACGGAACACGATGGCGGCACAGGCGAACTGGACGAAGGCGAGGTAGTTGGCCACCTTCCGCTCCCAGCGGATCAGGAGCCGTCGGAACTGGTTCATCCAGGCGTGCGCTCGCTCCACGACCCAGCGGTGGGCCCTGCGCTTCCGGTTCCGCTCCATCTCCATCGCCTCTTCCCCGCGGGAGCGGATGTGGTGAGTGAACCAGTACGCCTCGACGACCGTGCGCACGGGGTCGAAGTCGTACCCCTTGTCCATGCAGAGGTGCTGAGAGACCGCCGGCGGGAGGACCCTTCGAGCCTCGAGGGTGGGTTCGACGAGCTTGCAGTCGTTGCGGTTGGCCGGGGCGATCGCCACGGCGAGCGGGATGCCCGCGCCGTCGGTGAGGAGGCTTCGCTTGGTGCCGCTCTTCGCTCGATCGGTGGGATTGGGTCCCGTTGCCTCTCCACCGAGGGGTGCCTTCGTCATCACCCCGTCCATCGACTGCCACGTCCACTGTATGCCGACTTCCCGATCGTACACCAAGAGGCACTGCTCCCAGAGGCGGTCGAAGACGCCGGCCCGGGCCCACTCCTGGAATCTGTCGTGGAGGGTGGTGGCGGGCCCGAAGCATCGAGGGAGGGCCCGCCACGGAACGCTGGTCTTGAGGACGTAGAGGATTCCCTCCATGCACTGGCGGTCGTCCCGGCGGGGGCGTCCTCCTCGAGAGGCCAGAGGGCGTTCTGGGAGCAGGGGAAGGATGAGCGCCCACAGCGCATCGGGCAGTCGGTAGTGTCGATCGATCTGGCTCGCGTAGGGAGCAGCGGGCACCCGGTTCGATCGTTCGCGGGCCCGTGATTTACACTATGCTGCAGCGGAAGGCGAATTCACGTCAGTGGGGAGGTATTCGGATACGCTCTTAGGCGACGAGCCGACGGGAACAACCCGCGGAGCCTATCGGGCGCCGGAGGCACGTGCCATGGGTTCCACAGCCGCCCACTCGAGCAGCGGAACCAGGGCGCGACGCAACGACTCTCCTTTCGCCGTGAGGCGGTATTCGACCCTCGGCGGGACCTGTTCGAAGGCCGTCCGTGCGACGAGTCCAAGCTCGGAGAGTTCCTTCAGCCGGTCTGTGAGCGCCTTGGCGCCGATGGGGCCGAGTCCCTCCCGGATCTCGTGAAACCTGTGCCCCGGTCGGTTCCCCAGGATTCCAATGAGCGGCAGGGTCCATTTCTTCCCGAGCGCGTCCGCGATCCCGCCCGCGGGATCCATGCAGTACTCGACCCCGTCGATCCGGATCATGCAGGAAAGCTCTCGTGGGGGCTGACTCGGGGTACGAGCACGCCGTGACCGTTCCAGAGATCGCGGGGAGGGAGGCATAGAATCAGGCTCGCACACCGTGCGAGGGCCCAAGGGAGACGCGGAGCCACGCCACGTCCGCAGACACATGGCACGTCTCAAGACCTCTTCCCCGGCCGGGGGCGGAGGAGAAACGCGCTCTTCGTGCGGACGGGCACCGACCCGAGGGGGCCGAATGCCCAGGGCACCGACGAGCGCGGGGAACCGATCGCCTAGTTGGGTCGAGGGTGCCGCTTCAGGACCAGCTTGCCATCGATGTTGGCCGCCGTCTCGACGTGGGACTCGCTTACGTGGAGCAACGCGATCTCTCCGGGAGCGATCTTGTGCAGTCCCGTGGCCGTGAGCGAAACCGACTCCCGGACCACAACCGGAGCCTTCGTGATCACGGCAACTCGCGACGGACCACGAGGGCGCCCTACCTTGGCGGAAGTAACGAGGCGGTACACCAACTCACGACCTTTGCGTTGTGCGGCGAGCCGGCGGTTCCGCACGAGCGTTCGGAGTGCCTGATAGACCGAGTAGTACGGGATCTTGCTCCCGCTCAGCTTCGAAGCCCGGGCGATGATGGCCGACGTCGGCATCGCTGCGCCGTCGCCGGCGGATTGGAGCGCTTGGAGAGTCCATTTTCTCGGGTTGTGTCGGACACGTGTTTTCCCGGCCCGTCGGTTCGCCATCGTCGTGGGTGAACACTTGGTGTCTTTAACGGTTTGTATAAGTGAAATCTGCGTCGAACGCTAGCTAGACTCACCGTCACAGTGACATCGAAATTTGGTGAAGCAAGCCCCACGTTTCGTGTTCGTCCCGCCTCCGACGCGACGAACCTTGGGATCGCGAACTCGCCGTTGCAGAGGGGTCTCTCTCTGGAGCGTGTCCCGTTCGAAGCGGAGGTCGCGTCCCCGCCGTGTGCGCAGCCGATCGAAGAGCCGTGGGTCGTTCGGGCGCAGTTCGCAGGAACCCTGGATCGATCGTGTCTCTTACGTCACGGGGCAATCGCCGCGCTGCAAGAATAGCGGGGCATGGATTTGAACCATGGATCTACGGGTTATGAGCCCGTCGGGATTTCAGGACGGAGGGTGTGCCCCGCCGTTTTCCTGACTACCCCACCCCGCTGCGGGGCGCGCCAGAAGGTCGTGCTATAAGGGATTACCCTCGCCCTGACCCGCGAACGTGTCGAGGAACTTCCACCAAGCTTGCACGGCGGCGCGCGTCGCTCGATCGGCTTCCCTCGCCCTCGAGGCGGACCGGGCGATTTCTTTGCGAAGGAGCTTCCGCTCCGCGGCGGAGTGAGCCTTGTCGGCAAACGTGTGCACTCGGAAGAACTCGTGGGCCGACGGTGTGCCGATCCCATACTGCTCGCGCAGTCCGCGGGATTTCTCCGCGGCAATCTCCGGGAAGATCGATTCGTAGGCGTAGAGTGCGCCGAGGCCCGATGCAACGGTGCCTTCGAGTGTCAGCCTCTCGTAGGTGGCGCACAGCGCACGCGTGGCCGGGGAGGGCGGTGCTGAGCGGACAGCCTTCGGGGTCATGCCAAGGCCTCTCCCGAAGTCGACCCAGAGCTCGGGGTGTGTCGGGTCCCGTCCCTCCTCGTCCACGAGGTTTTCGAGGAGGAAACGGCGGGAGGCACCATCCGGGATGTGCGAATATGTGGCACCGACGTATCGCGGGAAGTTCGATTCGAAATGATAGTACTGGCCCGCGTAGGCCCGGAGCACGGCGAGCGGGACCTCGCCCTTCGCCCACGCGACGTAGAACGGGTGCTTCAGGAGGTGGTGGTCACGGATCCATCGGTCAAGGGTCGCCACACTCGTCATTGTGTGCGCATTCGGGACCATCACCTAAAGCTATCGTCGCCGCTTGCGCGACCGTTCCCGCGAACGATGCGCCTCGCGTGTTCCGGTGGCAGCCGGAGCAAGGCTCGGCGCTTCTGGACTCGCCGAAGAATGTCCGGTGAGAGGACGTACTCCGCGTGCGCCGTACCGGAGGAACGCGAGCACAATGAAGACGGCGTCCTCTCCGCGGGCGGTGAGCACGTACTGCACGACCCGACCAGCCTCCCTTCGGAGGACGAGGCCTTCCTGCTGCATCTCAACGAGCCGACGGGACAGCACCCGGGGAGTCAGTCCTGGGTTGCCCCGGAGGAACTCACCAAATCTGCGGTGATGACGGAAGGCCATGTCCCGAAGCAGGAGCAGCGTCCAGCGCCGCCCGAGTTGGTAGACGCTCTCCCGGAGCGGATCAACGGCGCTTCGCCGAGCTCCGACCTCCGAGGAACGCCGCACGAGGTTCGTTCGGTGTACCGCGGGCACTATCCCTCCGGACCGTAGCAGCGATTTATACTATCCTAAAGATAGCGCCATCGGAACTCGGGTCGCCCCGAGCATGCCGAAACGAGGTTCCCGTGCGACCGCCCCCCCGCCCAGCCCGCTCGCGTTCGTCGAGTTCGCGAGCGCGGACCCCCTAGCGACGGGCCGCTTTCTCTCGGCGGTTTTTGGCTGGAAGGTCCGACCCCTCCCAATGGGCAAGGAACCCTATCTGGGATTCGACACGCCCGGAGGCGGCCGCGGCGACGTGCGGACGGCGGGTCCGGGCGAATCCCCGAGCACGACCAGTTACGTTCGCGTCGAGGACCTCGAAACAGCCCGCCGTCAGATCGAGGCAGCGGGCGGTCGGATCGTCCTTCCAACGATGGAACTTCCCGGGATGGGGAGTTTCTTCTGGTTTCAAGTTCCGAGCGGTCCGGTGATGGCGTGTTGGCAGGACGCCACGCCGCCCTAGCCCGGAGGACGAACCATGGGGGAAGCACTCGATGTGGTGCAGCGATTCCAGGCGGCGATGGCACGGGACGACTGGACCGAGGCGCGGGCGTGCCTCGACGACCATCTCTCTTTCTCGGGACCGTTCGAGAAGCTGCGCGCGCCGGAGCCCTACCTGACCTCGTTGAAGCGGCTCCACGGGATCGTCGAGCGCGTGGACATGCACCACGTCTTCGAGAACGGCGACGACGTGAGCCTTTGGTACGACCTCGTCACGAACACGCCCACCGGAACGGCCCGCATCGCGGAACACCACCACGTCGAGTCGGGCCGGATCCGTTCGATCGAGGTCCTCTTCGATCCTCGTCCGTTCGCGCCGATGTTCGCGAAGGGTGCGTGAGGCCGCGGCCGAGCGAGCCCAGCATTATCTCCCACGGATCGCTTCGGGGCTCCGAGCCGTGACGCCTGACCATGCCTCCCCTAGTGTGCCGTTCACGAGCGGTACCTTCCGATTCCTCCGGGAGCTCGCCTCGCACAACGAGCGGGACTGGTTCAATGCCAACAAGGGCCGGTACGAATCCGATGTGCGCGACCCTTCCGCCTCGTTCGTGCGCGCTGTCGGCGAGAGGCTCCCCAAGATCAGCCGCCACCTCATCGCCGACCCACGCCCCGTCGGAGGCTCGATCATGCGGATTTACCGG
>JAKIWU010000029.1 GCA_022749905.1 Thermoplasmata archaeon | reverse complement strand
CGACCGCGGCGAACGGCTCGTCGAGGAGCACGAGCGAGGGGCCGGGCGCGAGCGTGCGAGCGAGCGCGACCCGCTGACGCTCGCCCCCGGAGAGAGCGTCGGAGGTCCGTGCCTCGAGTCCTCCGAGGTGCAGGAGCTCGAAGAGCTCCCGCACGCGAGCCTCGACCTCCGAGGGCCCCCGGTGAGCGATCTCGAGCCCGTAGGCGACGTTCTCCCAGGCCGTGCGACGGGGAAAGAGCGCGGCGTCCTGGAAGAGCATGCCGATTCCACGCCGGTGGGGGGGAAGGTCGTCGATGCTTCGACCTCCCACGCGGATCGAACCCGCGTCGCTTCGCTGAAACCCCGCGATCGAGCGCAGCAGCGTCGTTTTCCCGCTGCCGTTCGGCCCCATGAGCACGACGAACTCCCCGCGCTGAACCTCGAGGGAGATGTCGCGCAGGACGGGCGTTCTGCCCCAGCTCGTCGAGAGCGCGTGCACGGAAAGGAGGGGTTCAGAGGACATCGACCCTCCGTTCCCCCGACGCAGCGATCCCAAGGAAGACGACGAGGCTCACCAGCGCGAGAATCCCGGCGACCGCGGGAGCGAACGACCCGAGCCGGATCCCCTCCAAGCGATACAATGCGACCGAGAGCGTGGTCGTGGGGCCGGTTGCGAGGAAGTTCGTCGCGGTGAACTCTCCGAGCCCGAGAGCGAAGGCGAAGAGCACCGCGACGCGGATCCCCCCCAGGACTTGGGGGAGCTCCACATCGAGGTAGGCTTGCCACGGCGCGGCCCCGAGACTCCGGGCGGCTTCGGTCGGACCCTTCGAGATCCCCCGGGCGGCGCTTCCGACCGCCTGAACCGCGAACGGCAGGGCGAGCATCGCCTGGCTCACGATGATGAGCAGACCCACGAACGATGCGCCTCCGAGGAGCGGGCGCCACGCCGAGGCGAGAGCGAAGGCGAGGATCACCGGCGACACGAGGAGGGGGACGAACGCGATCCCCCGGATCCGGCCGGTCGCTCGTCTCCGCGGATCCTGCGCGTGGGAGGATACGATGGCAAGCAGAAGGGCGATCGCGCTCGCGACGGCGGCGAACAGGAGCGTATTCACGACGACCGCGAGCATCGGGACTCCGAGAGCGTTCGCGATGCTCGGGGCGAACAGCGCGAGAAGACCGCTCCCCCACCCAGCGTCCGGCCGCACGGGCGCCATGGCCCGTGCGATCGTCACGATCAGAAGGAGGGTCACCATGGCGAGCGCCACCGACGTGACGATGGCGAGGATCCCCGAGGTGACGCCCCATCGAAACGGCTGCCTCCGTGCGGCTGCCGAGCGGTGCGAGTGCTCTGTCAGGCGCGATGTGAGAAGGAGATAGACGAGGACGGGAAGGGCGACGAGCGCGAGCGCGAGAAGCGCGAGCACCGAGGCCGCGGCCGGTTCCGCCTCGATCTGGCTCAGCGTGAAGATCCGTGCCTCGACCGTGTACCACGGGGCACCTCCGAGAAGGATCGGACCCGCGAACGCGAGGGCCGAGAAGAGGAACGTCAGGATCCCGCCGGCGGCCGCCCCGATCCACGAGGGCGGTCCCCAGACGTCCCGGTACGCGCGCGCCGGTGTTCCGCCGAGGGATGCGACCGTCTCCTCGAGGTCGATCGGCGCCGTCTCGATGCCGAGGATCGTCAAGAGGACGACGAGCGGGAGGTTGAACAGGACATTCGTGGCGACGATCCCCCCGAACCCCTGGCCGAGGGCCCCCAGCGCCGGGAGCGTCGACGAGATCCAGCCGCCACTTCCGTACAGCTCCTCGATACCGGTCACCACCGTGACCGTCGGGAGAACGAACGGAAGGAGGAGGAGGGTCAGAAGAGGCGCGCGGCCCGGGAACGAGGTTCGACCGAAGAACACGCCCACAGGGTACCCGACGATCACGGCGGCCCCGGCGCTCGCCGCGCCTTCCGCGACTGAGTTCGCAAGAGCCCGTTGATTGACGGGGTTCGCCAGCACGGACGAGACTCCCGCGGCTCCTCCGCTCGCCTGCAGGCCGGTTCCGAGGAGGAACGCAACCGGGCCGACCGAAAAGGCCAGCACGAACGCGACGAGGGGCAGGGCCGGCCAGGGTATCGAACGGCCCAGGCGCCTCAAGGATGCGCGGCGTTCTCGAGGTTCTGCCATTCGTCGAGCCAGCCTGGGAGAGACCCTGGGATCGAGCTCGGCGGCAGCGCGGCATTGAGGGCGACAACACCGGCCGGGTCGACCGCCCACGAGAAGACCCCGGGCAAGCCTACCGTGAGGTTGGCGGGGTACTCCCACTCGCTCGTGGGGATCTGCCCCTGCACGTGCCCCTGCAGGAACCAGTCCACGAACTCGCGATCGAGCGCAAGGTGGCGGCTGCCCTGAACGATCCCCACACCGTAGACCGTCTTCCAGGCGTAGGTCGTTCCGTGGTCGTGATAGAGGGTCGCGTTGAACGTCGGAGGCACGCTCCCCGACGCTGCAGGGTCCGTGTTGAAACTCACGATCATGCCCGGGGCGCGAGAACCGGCGGGGTTGAAGGAGCCGTAGACATCCGACCACGATGCATTGACCAGCACGTACGGGTCGACAGCACGCCAGAAGCTCGTCCAGTCCCCGTGGAGGACGCTCTGGTAGTAGGCGATCTGCGAGAGAAGGAACTCCTCTCCGACGATGTCCGTCGCCGGGTCCTCGATCATGAGGTTCCGGGCCCAGCTCGCGTTCGCAGCGACCGAAGGGAACGAGAAGTTCGCGACGGCACCACCGGTCGCCGTCGAGAACGAGGGGGTGTAGTCGATAGCGAGGTAGCCCCATTCGTAGGGGGTGACCGCGTGGGCAGGGGAGATCGCACCCACGAGGTTCGGCGCAACGTGTGCGAGTTCCGGGGATTGATAGGGGACCAGGACGCCCGCAGCCTCGGCCTGAGGCGCGGTGATCTCGTCGAGTCCGACGACGAGATCGGCCACGGGTGCGTTCTTCTGGGCGATCAGGAGGCTCGAGAGCGTCCCGGGCTCGCAGTCGATCTCGAGGTGGACCGAATGGCTCGCCTCGAACGAGCGTGTGAGGTTCGTGAGGACGCTCGAGCCGCATCCGCCAAGGAGGGAATCGTACGTGTAGACCACCAGGGTCGGTTCGCCACTGCGGTGGCTCGCGAGATAGGCGTACCCGCCGAGACCGGCGATCGCTACCGCAACGGCGATCGCAATGGCTGCGAGGATCCGTCCCGTGGAGCCCGGGCGGCGTCCCAGCCTTGGCGGGTCGGTGGGACGGGCGTCAGGTCGTGAAAGGACGGTGCCCATCTCCCCCCGGTCCAGCGGAGGGAGCTACGTCCGTACCCATCGCTGTCCCTTCGCGGGCATTACCCCGATCAGGTTCGTGGGGTCGACGAGCGACACGGCCCGTCCTCTCAGCTTGTCCATAGCTCCCCCAGCAAGGCGCATCACGTGGTTGGAGTTCTTAGCGTTCACGCCGACAGCGGAAGCCGTCGCCGTCCCGGCTCGGTTCTCTTATATTCTGACCGCCTCGAGAGACTGTCCATGGCGGAGACGACGGAAGGGATCCGATTCGGGAGCGACCTCGTCAAGCGGGGCTTCGCCCGGATGCAGCAGGGCGGCGTCATCATGGATGTCACGACGGCCCAGCAGGCAGCCATCGCCGAGGAGGCCGGGGCCGTCGCGGTCATGGCGCTCGAGCGGGTCCCCGCCGACATCCGAGCCTCGGGCGGAGTGGCCCGGATGGCCGACCCCGAGCGAATCCACGAGATCCAGGAGCGCGTCTCGATCCCGGTCATGGCAAAGTGCCGGATCGGCCACACGGCGGAGGCCCGCATCCTCGAGGTCCTGGGGGTCGACATGATCGACGAATCTGAGGTCCTGACTCCGGCCGATCCGTTCCATCACGTCGCGAAGAAGGAGTTCAGTGTGCCCTTCGTCTGCGGTGCCCGCAATCTCGGCGAGGCTCTCCGTCGGATCGACGAGGGCGCCGCGATGATCCGTACCAAGGGCGAGGCGGGGACGGGGAACGTGGTCGAAGCGATCCGGCACATCCGCGAGACCGCCTCCGAGGTCGCCGTCCTCTCGAAGGTGACCGGCAAGGCGCTTACGGCGTGGGCCAAGGAGGCTCGCGTGCCCGAATCCCTGGTCAAAGAGACCCAGAAGCTCGGACGCCTGCCGGTCGTCAATTTCGCGGCGGGCGGCATCGTCACGCCCGCGGACGCTGTGCTCTGCCGGATGCTCGGTGTCGACGGCGTGTTCGTTGGAAGTGGCATCTTCAAGTCCGAGCAACCGCGCAAGGTGGCCCGCGCGATCGTCGAGGCCTCGGCCCATCCGGACGACGCGGCGCTCCTCGCGAAGGTCTCGACCACGCTCGGGGAGTTGATGCACGGCGTCGACATCGGAACGCTCGCCCCCGGGGAGGTCCTCCAGCACCGAGAGTCCCAGCCGAGCGTCCGACCGTCCAGCCCCCCCGCGTGACCGGACCGAACGGGGCCGGCGGGGGAACGTAGGACCTCGCGGGGTCCGGACCCGGCTGTGAAGGTCCTTCAGGTCAGTCCGTTCTTCGACCCGCACGCCGGCGGGGTCGAGGCGCACGTCCGAGCCATCACCGAGGGGCTCGTCCGGCGCGGGCACGAGCTCACCGTCCTCACGGCGCGCTTCGACCCGGGCCTTCCCTCCGACGAGACGCGCGACGGCTACCGGATCGTGCGCAGCCGGTCCCTGGGCGTCCTCTTCGATACCCCGCTCGACTTTGGGACACGAACCGCGATCCAATCGATCGAGGCCGACGTGGTCCACCTGCACTATCCCCCGCCGCTCACCTCGTACTTCGCGGTCCGCGGGCTGAAGGGGAAGACGACCCCGCTCTGCCTCACTTACCACTGCGACCTCTATCGCCCAGGGCCCTCGGGTCGTTTCCTCACCGCCCTCTACGAGAGTCTCTTCCTTCCTGGGACCCTCGCTCGCGCCCAGCGCGTGATCGTGCACACGCGAAGCTACGGCGAGACCTCCGCCCCCCTCCGTGGGCTGCCGCTCGAGATCATTCCCTCCACGGTCGACCTCGAGCGTTTCCGCCCGGACATTAGCGGGGATCGGATCCGCGAGCGCCTCGCGATCACGGGCCGGAGAGTCCTCGTCTTCACCGGACGCCTCGTGCCGCACAAGGGGGTCGATCTTCTCCTCCGCGCCCTCCCCGGGCTTCCGAGGGACGTGGTGCTCGTGGTGGTGGGCCGTGGCCCCCAGCTCGAGAGCCTCGTCGCGCTCGCGCGGCGGCTCGATCTTGAGGGTCGGGTCCGCTTCTGCCCTGAGGTCTCCGACGAGGAGCTCCCGGAGTTCCTGCGCGCCGCCGATCTCTTCGTCTTCCCCTCGCTCAACCGGCTGGAAGGCTTCGGGCTCGCCGTCGCCGAGGCGATGGCCTCGGGGCTCCCGGTGCTGACCGCCGACATGCCCGGCGTGCGGGAGGTGATCGACCCGGGCGTGGAGGGCCTCCTCATCGAGCCGCACCTCGCCTCCGACCTCACGGCCAAGATCCTCTCACTCCTCGACGACGCGCCCCGCCGCCATGCGATGGGCCTCGCCGCGCGACGGCGTGCGGAGGAGCGGTACGCCGCTCCGAAGGTGGTCGACGCCCTCGTCAGGCTGTACGAACGCCTGAGCGAAGCTGGTTGATCTGTTCCCGCATCCGGCGCGCCTCGGCGCCTGCAGCCTCGGCCCACCGAGGACCGGTTTCGGCGAAGAGGATCGAGCGCGACGCATTGATGAGAAGCGCCCGCCCGTTCCCATCTGCCCCTTGCTGGACGGTCGAGCTGAGGAGACCCCCCTGGGCCCCGATTCCCGGAACGAGGATGGGGATCCCGTCGCCGAGCGCCTCCCGAGCGACGCGGATCGCGTCCGCGTAGGTCGCACCGACCACGGCGCCGGTGTTGTGATGGGCCGCTGCCATCCGGCGGACCTCGGCGATCACCGCGATCCAGAGCGGACCGCGCGGCGTGGGGATCTCCTGGAAGTCGGGCGCGCCAGGGTTCGACGAATGCGCCACGACGAAGATCCCGTGGCTCGAGTCCTCCGTGAACGGTTCGAGTGTCTCCCACCCCAGCCAGGGGCTCACCGTGATCGCGTCGAAGCCGAGCGCTCCGAACGCGCCGTCGCGGACGAGCCGCATGGTGTTCGCGATGTCGTTCGCCTTCACGTCGAGGATCCTGAGCCGGCTCGGGCCGATCTCGCGCACGATCGGTTCGAGCAGGGCGAGGCCCTCCGAACCGAAGGCGAGGTAGGCGCCGAGCTGAAGCTTGTAGGCGGCGGCGTACGGATAGGTCGCACGGACGATCTCGGAGAGGAAGCGTCGCGCCCTCGTGCCCGGACGCGTGCCCGCGCGCCCCGCCGGCAGGTGCTGCGGGTCCGGGTCGAGACCGACACACAGGAGCGAGTCCCGCGTCTTGAGGATTCGATCGACCCGGTCGAGGAATCGCTCGGTCACTTGCCGACTCGCGAGCTTTCCCCCCGCTTAGGCTTTGGGAACTCGTCCGCATCGTTCGCCCGAATTGCGATGCTTTAAGCGCCCAGCCCGGTTCGAGAGCTCCGCTGCGACGAGCGTACCGCATGGCGACTTCCGAATCCCCTGGCCTTCCGAAAGAAACCCTCCTGCGGGACCTCCGCGCGGACTCCGATCCGGTGCTCATCACGGCGCGCGTCGTTGCCGCCGAGCGACGCGATGTGACGCGCCGCTCCGACGGCGGTCGACGCCCGGTTCTCTCGGGACTTCTCAGTGACGGTACGGCCACCGTCCGGTTCACCTGGTGGGACCCGCCGGCGGCCGGCGTCGAACGCGGTTCCGTCCTCCGCGCGGCCAACGTCGTCGTGCGCGACTTCCGGGGACGCGCGGAGGTCTCCTTCACTTGGAAGACGAGGGTCGAACCCGCGAGCGAGCTCGAACTTCCCTCGATCGCCCCGGAGTCGATGCCCCGTCGCACCGTCTCAGAGATCGCCCAAGGATCCGAGGGATTCCGGCTGGACGCTCGGGTGGTCCGCGTCCGCCCCAAGGTCGTGAGCGTCGGCGAGGAGCGCCGAGAGATCCACGAGGGCATCCTCGCCGACGGAACCGCCTCCATCGCGTTCACCGCGTGGTCGGACCTCGGCCTTGCCGAGGGCGAGTCGGTCCGACTCTCCGGAATCTACGCACGCACCTTCCGCTCGAGGCCGCAGCTCATCCTCGATCAACGCACCCACGTGGAGAGGATTCCTGGGGAGGGCCTGCCGGTCTTCCCCGCCGATGGCCTTCCTCCGAGGACCGCGCTCGGCGAGCTCGAGGCGCTGGGCGGAAGCGACTGGGCCCGTGTCGAGGGTGTCGTGGTGGACCTGCGCCCACCGAGCGGCGTCGTGTATCGATGCCCGAGCTGCCGTCGCGCGGTGTCGCAGGGCCTCTGCCGGGTCCACGGCGCCGTCGAAGGTGTCGCGGACCTTCGTGCACGCCTCGTCCTCGACGACGGGACGGGCTCGGTGACGGTGAACGCGGATCGCGCGATCGCCGAGCGCTTGTGGGGGCGGACGCTCCCCGAAGCCCTCGACGCCCTCCGCGAGCGTCCGGACCCAGAACGGCTGACCGAAGAATTGTTCACCACGGTCTTCGGAAAGAGGCTCCGCGCCGTCGGGCGCGCGACGGTCGACTCGTTCGGAACGACGCTGTACCCGGACACCCTCTCCGAGCTTGCTCCCACGCCGCCGGACGCGGCCAGCGCCCAGCGGAGGGCTCCGTGAGCGGACGCGAGACCGCGTGGCGGGTCCTCGCCCACGAGTTCTCCCAATCCACGGAGGAAGAGCGCGGGACCGGCGACCGGGTCGCGTCCTACGTGCTCTCTCCCCTCGGCGCGAAGATGAACCGGGTTCTTCTCGTGGGTACTCTCAGTGCGGCTGAGGCGATCGGACGCGATGCGGCCACCCCGTTCTTCCGCACCCGGCTGACCGACCCCACAGGTTTCGTATTGGTCACCGCCGGTGGATTCCAGCCGCGAGCTCTCGAGGCGCTCCGAAACCTCAAAGGACCGCAAGACGCGCTCGTCGTCGGCAAGACGCACCTCTTCGTCGGGCGCGACGGCGTCGCGTACCCCTCCGTGCGTGCGGAGGCGATCCGTGCCCTACCGAGCGCGGAGCTCGAGGCGGGTCTCGCCGAGGCGGCGGAGCAGACCCTCGCGAGGATCGCTCTCGTGAAGGCGCTCGAGAGCACCCCGGCTCCGAGTGACGAGGCCCTCCGCGCGTCCGGCTACCCGAGGAGTTGGATCCGCGCGGCGCGCGAGGTCCGGCCCCGGTATCCCTCCCGGGATCCGGAATCGTTCCGCCCCCCGATCGAGGGAGTGCTCGCAGGGATCCGAAGCCACGCTCCCCGCGAGAGCGTCCGAGGGCCGGCGCCCGCTCCTCCTCGGCCGGTGGCGTCGCGGGATCCTCCAGCCCGAGACCACGGGAGCGCGACCTTCCTCGATCTCCTCGATGAGCTCGCCGAGGGCTCCTCGGATGGCTTCGCCGATCTGGGCGATCTCCTCGAGCGCGCAGGCGCTCGGGGAATCGATTCCGAGGTCGCGGAACGGATCCTCGTCGAGCTCGAGGAGGCCGGCGCGATCGAGGAGCCGGTCGTCGGGAAGCTCCGACGGACCGAGCCGCAGGGCTCGGGCGTCGTCCCCTAGGTCGTCTGGAGGGGCCGCTTGCAGCGGCGGCAGTTCGTGATCCAGGGCTCGTTCACCATGCCGCACGTCGGGCAGGTCAGGTTGCCGGGGGCGGAACCGGTCCCGGGCCTGCGCGTGGGAGCGGAGGGAGCGGTCTCCTCTGGGCCGGGGTCGAAATAGCGGGGTTCGATGTTCGAGGTCTCGGCGACCGGCCCGCGCGCCGGTACGTCCTCCACCTCGCCCCGGGGAATCTCGGCCGCGCGCCCGCGATAGATCGGGGAGGGCTCCAGCGGGGCCGGCTCCTCCTCCTCGGGAGGCGTCGCGGGCCGTCTCCGTCGAAGGACGAACAGGACGCCGAGGATGGCCACCACGGCCACCCCGAGGCCGGCGCCGATGACGGCGAGTGGCAGCCCCGCTGCGGCGGAGGGAACCGGATCGACCTCGAGCGTCACCGTGCGTTTCACCACGAACCCGCTCGCGTCGGTCATCGTCACCCGGATCGCGAAGGTGCCCGTTTCGCTCGGTACGCAGCTCGTCGTCGTCGCGTTCACGTTCGAGCAACCGGTCGGGAGACCCGAGTAGTTGAACCGGAACGGGGCGGTACCTCCCGTGACGGTCGAGGAGACGGTGATGCTCCCACCGAGCGTTGTGCTGTTCCGCGAAAGGGATGTGGCCATCGCAGGCGGCAGGTTGACCTGAAGGTTCGTCGATCCCAGCGCGGGATAGTTGATCACGTCGACGACCGTCACCTCCGCGGGGTACTGGCCGACCTGGCTCGGCTGGCAGGAGAGGTGCGCCGTCGAGCTCCCCGCGCACCCCGGTGGAAGGGTGGTGTACACGTACCGGTAGGGGGGGACCCCGCCGGCCACCGTGACATCAAAGTACGTGGTCGCGCCCCGCGTGAGGGCCGCGGCCTCGGGGGCGAAGCTCGCGACGGTCGGGTCCGGGACGACGGAGAAGTTGATCGTCCTCGTGACGGCGTCTCCGGCCCCGTTGGTGACCGTGGCCACGACCGTGGCGTTGGCAACGACCGTGGACGGGGTGCACTGGAGGACGGACGTGTTGAGCGAGGTGCAGCCGGGAGGCAACGCACTGTATCGGTACGCGAAATCCCAGGCGGGATACGAGGGCACGACAGAGATCCGGACGGGGGCTCCCACATCTGTCACCGATGGGGACGCCCCTCCGGTGACCGCGAACGGACTCCCCGAGGCGGGGCTTGCCGCGATCGCGGTGAGCGAGCTATCGGGCCCGTTCGAGGCGAAGAGGGTTCCGGTGATGTTGACAAAGGCGAGCCCCGAGGGGTGGTCCCCCACGGCGACCATGCTCGAGACCGCGTAGGTGCTCCCTTCGAGGACGTCGATCCGGTCCGAGCGAGAGGTGGCGACGAACGCGCGATCGACCGACGGCAGATAGACGATCGGTCCGGGGAGATGGTCCACATGGGTCGTGTGTTGGACGGCTCCGCTCGCCACGTCGATGACCGAGACGTTGTCCGTGTAGGGCAAGGAAACGAGGACGGAGGCGCGGGAGTTCACATAGGCCATCCCGAAGGGCGGCTGGCCGACGGGGATTTCGCCTTTGAAGAGATCCGATCGCGTGTCGATCATCCCGACGCTCTTGCGGCCCGAGAGCGCCACGTAGAGGTACTGGTTCACCGGGTCGTACGCCATCATGCGCGGCCCGGACGAGACGCTCGTGGCCGAGATCGGCACCGCGACGGCGAGGGTCTTCGCATTGAGGGCCCACACGGAGTTGGTGCCTCCCGAGACGAACACCTGACCCCCCGCGTAGAGCACGTCGTAGAGCGTCGCGCTGCTGCCGAGGTTCACCAGGATCTCCATCGCACCCGACGAGGCGTTGAGACCGAGGACCATCCCAGGGTTCGAGATCACGACGAGGAGCCCCGCGACCGGGTCGAAGGCCACTCCGGCCGGTCGCCCGAGCACCGTCAGGAAGCGAACCACGGGCTGATGCCCGGGGAGGATGGCCCGGGTGTCGACCTCAACGATCCGGTTCGACGTGTTGTCGGCGATCTCGAGCCGATCATTGACCGGATTGAAGGTGGCCCCGGTCGGATTGATGCCGAGGTTCACCCTGGCGGTGACCGTTTGGCTGAGGTCGGGGACGCGCAGCAAGGTGTTGCTCGCGAGATCCACCAGATCCATCTCGCCGAGGAAGCTATCGTGGACCCCGACGCCGGGCCGCCCTCCGGTGTAGATCGATAGGTCCGGCGTACCGTTCTCCCGGTACGGGGTGACGTTTCCCGCGGGAGCATTGGCGACGAGCATCCGCATCATCGCGGGGGACCATGCGAGACCTTGCAGGGATGCGCCCGCGGGGAAGGTGATGTTGAACGACGTACCTCGGGTGGCGCTGTCGATGACGGTGACGTACCGCGCGTCGCCGACCCACAGCGTGTCGGTGCTCGAGTCGAGTGCCATAAGGTACGGATTGTTCCGGACCCCGTAGATGCCGGTCCCCGATACGGCGAGCGTGTCGGGGTCGAACCAGGTAACCTGGGCGATCCCCGATTGTGTGACGTAGACGAGATTCTGCGTTGGATCGAGGACGAGGCCGAGGGGATTCCCGAGGATCGGGAAACTCCCGTTGACCGTGCCGTTCGCACCGTCGATCAGGGTGACCGCCTCGCTCGCATAGTCGGCCACGAAGACGCGGTTGTCGGCCGCATCGGCCAGGATGCCCTCGGGTTGCGAGCCGGGGGGGAGCGCGATGGCGGGGAGTTCGGTGATCTCCGGGCTCGCGGAGCTGTTGACCTGGAAGACGTCGATCTGGTCGAGCGTCGGGACGGACATGTACACTCTGCCGTTCGCGGCATCGAACGTTACGCCAGCCCCTTGCCCGTCGATCGCCGTGTCATTAGCCGTCGAGAGAGGTCCGCCGATCGATTGGACCACGCCCGTCGAGGGGTTGATCGCCTCGAGGTCGTACGACTGGACTCCGGTGACAAAGACGAGGTGGTCGGTGGCGTCGTAGGCGATCCCGCCCGCCCCGTTGGCGTACCGGGGCAAGGTCACTCCCGAAACAACTTGATTCGCGAGCAGGTTGACCGTTGCGAACGCAACCGGAACGGATGCCGGCCCAACGAACGGTGGCGCCGGGGCGTGGATCGCTCTCGGGGTCGACAGCGAGGGGGCGCTCGCTCCTGCCGTCTGGACCGAGGCGCTCGTGCCGGGAAGGATGGGGGCCGGACGGACTCCACTCGAGCCGACGCCAACGTGGAGCGGCCGAAGCGGACCAAGCCCGACCGCCGGACCCACCAGGAGGAGGAGGACGATCGTGCCACCGAGGATCTGACTCACCCGTCTCCGACGGATCGATGGAAGAAATCGGGGTGCGCTCGACATCGCGACGGGCGAGCGCAACCCCTCCGATGGATAATCGTTGCCCGTAGGGT
>JAKIWU010000028.1 GCA_022749905.1 Thermoplasmata archaeon | reverse complement strand
GTTCTTCGTCGCGAGGAAGATCTCCTCCCGTCGCACCGCGCCGGCCTCGATCACGCGGGCGACCGCACGACCGATGGCGCGATCGGCCTTCTGGAACCGGTAGTTGATGGCCGTGTCGATGACGTTCGTGCGCTCCGAGCGCAGGCATAGCCCCACGGCCTGCTCGACCGCAAGATCCGTCTCGGAGTCCGGTTCGCCGAGGTACGTGCCGAGCCCGAACGACGCGAGCATCAGGCCTCCGGGGGCAATGCGGAAGTGGGACTCGGGGAGTCCCTTCGTCCTGACAGCGCGATCGCGGAACGTCCGGGTTCCCTCGACCGTCGTCGTTCCGGGGAGGAGTGCCACGCCGCCCCGTCGGCGCACGACCATAAGACACCTGTCCGACGGGTCCGGGCGCTTCTCCGCCAGCCTGATAGCGAGCGTCCCGTCCGGGAGCTGGGGAGAGTGCTACGCCTCGACGGAAATACGGGCGGCTCCGCAAGCCTATCCCGCCGTTGACCAAGGAACGATGCCGATTCTGCCGATTGGGACGTCGGTGCCCGGTCCATGGAAGGAACCCGGAGAACTAGGTCGCGTTGGCCCGCCCCGATACCCTCAAGCCATGCGCGGTCCGTTCCCCAACCCCATGCCTCACTTTTCCATCTCCGTACTCGCGCGTCCGCAAGGGAAGCAGCATTCCCACTCCCTCGCGGTTCGCCTCGTGATCGGAATCCTGGTAACGACTCTGCTCGGAACAGGATTGGGAGCGGCGGGGGTGCCCCAAGGGGGGCTACCCGGATCGCACGCGACTCAGGCCTTCCCGGTCGGAGGCTTGCATACGGGTCCTCTCGCGCTAAGCCCGTCCGTCCGCACGCCTCTGGCCGGATCGACTGGACCGGCGTACTCCGACCCGCACTGGCTCCTACGCACGGGTGCGAACACTCCGCCCGCCCGTGTGGATCCGGCCTTGGCAGCAGACCCTGCCGCCGCGGTCGCTGTGCTCTTCGGGGGATACGAGAATGTGACCTCGTGCTTCGTGGCGACGACCTGCCCCCTCGGGGACACGTGGTTCTTCCATGACGGTGCTTGGACGAACATCACCCCGGCCACTCCGAACGCGACCAACACCCCAAGCCCCCGTTGGGGGGCATCGATGATCTACGATCCATGGGTCGCGGGGTTCCTCTTGTTCGGAGGCACGACCGCCGTCCCGAATGGGCTCAACAGCCCCGTTCTGAACGACACCTGGGTTCTCTCCCTCTCTACGGACGGGTGGAGGCAGCTTTGCGGGGCTTGTGGGCCCGTCGTCCGATGGGACGCAGGCATGGTGTACGACACCGTGGACTCGGAGGCGGTGCTGTTCGGTGGGGAAACCTCCCAAGCCACGGCGACCTCCAACCTCGGGGACTCCTGGAGGTTCAACGGCACAGCATGGAACCTCGAGAACTCCCTCACGAGCCCTTCCGCGCGCAACTCCCCATCGATGGCGTGGGACGCCGAAACCTCCACGGTCCTCCTGTTCGGGGGGATCCCCGCCTCGTCAGAAAGCTGGCAGTTCGTCGCGGACAACTGGACCCTTCTCACGCCCGGAATCGTCCCCGGCCCTCGCGGCGGGGCCGCGGCCGCTACCGACCCGTTGAACGGAAGCGTGATCCTGTACGGAGGCTGCGCGACGAATCCGTGTGGATCGGGGCCGATGAACGACACGTGGGACTACTCGGGCGGTGGGTGGCACCAGTTGCGACCCAACGCGAGCTCTGGCCCGGGCGGCAGCGATCACGCAGGGTTCGTCGAACAGTCCCCGACCGCCGGGATCCTTCTCGTCGGGGGGGACGCGGCCGGCGTACCCTCCTCCCAGACCTGGTCGCTGTTCCAGCTCGAGGCAGCACGGCTCTCGGCGTCCCGCTCGGCGTTCGACGTCGGCCAGTCCACGATCCTAAGCCAGTCGACCCTCGGCGGATTCGCGCCCCTCACCTTCGCCTGGTTCGGCTTGCCCACGGGGTGCGCGTCCGTGAACCTCTCGCTCACGAGCTGTTCGCCGAGCCCGCCGGGTCCATACGCTCCGGTCGTTTCCGTATCCATCTCCGATCGCGCCGGCGATGTCGTCTTCGCCCCGCCCCTGACGCTCCACATCGCCGTGTGGCCCGCTGTGGGGATCACGCCGAGCAAGACCGCGGGCGTCGCTCCGCTCCCGGTCTCCTTCGCGGCCGCCGGGACGGGGGGAACCGGAACCCTCGTCTACAATTGGACGTTCGGGGATCGGGGTACCGCCCTCGGTCCGGCGCCCCAGCACACCTTCACCTCCGCTGGCAACTTCAGCGTATCGGTCTGGGCGAACGACTCGACCGGTGCCTCCGCGCATGCGAGCGTGTACGTGCGCGTCGTCCTGACCCTCGGCCTCAACGTGGCGATCTCTCCCGCAACGGTCAGCGCCGGTCAGCAGGCTTCGATCGTGGCCGTCGCCTTCGGCGGCGCGGCGCCGTACGCGTTCACGTTCGAGGGGCTGCCCACGGGCTGCTCCCTCGTCGTTTCCGGCAACTACAGCTGCGACACCGCGACGGCCGGGGAGTATCACTTCCTCGTCCACGTCACCGATCAGAGCGCCCAGACGGCGACGGCCAACGCCACGTTGCACGTGACGCCCGCGCATGCCGTCACGGGAGGATCCCCTCCGTGGTATCGGACCCAGTCCTCGCTCACCCTGTTCGTTCTCGCCGGAATCGGATTCATGGTGATCGTCGCGGCGGTCGCGTGGCGGCGGCGACGTCGCTCCGTTCACCCGCCCCCGGTCGTTCCCGTGCACGATCCCCACGAGGTCGTCGTGCCCGGCGGAACGCTCTACCTGCCGCCTCCAAGACCGGAAGGCCCCGAGGAACCCGAAGAGCCGGAGTGATCCGGCAGCCCCAGGCTCCCGGCCGCAGCTCTAGCGTCGCGGGCGAGGGACGCGTCGTCCGCCCGAGATCGCACCGACGGGACAGAACGGGATGCACCAACCGCAACCGGTGCAGTGCGGGAGAACCTCGAGCTTCGTCGGGGTGAGGTCGAGAGCGTTCGGCGGGCACACCCCGGTGCAGAGGCCGCACAGCACGCACACGTCAGGGTCGACGTCGATCACGCAGGCGCCGCGCCCCCGGTCGACCAGCCCGGGGCAGAGGGGGGCGATGGACGGAGCCCCGAGAGCGCCCGGCCGAAGGCAGCGAACGCGGTGAGGGCGCATTTCATCCGGACGGGCGAGAGCGGGATTCCGACCATGCGGAGGATGTCCTCCTGCGTGAGGGCGCGCAGCTCGTCGAGCGGCCGGCCCTTCACCTTCTCCGTGAACATCGACGCGCTCGCCACGCTGATCGCGCAGCCCTCGCCGTGGAAGCGGACGTCCTCCACGCGCGCGCGGCCCGGATCGAGCTTGAGCTCCATCGTGATCATGTCGCCGCAGTTCGGGTTGCTTTCTTCCGCTGCGAGGTCCGGCGATTCCATCTTGCCGAAGTTCCGGGGGCTCCGGTAGTGCTGGAGGATGATCTCCTGGTACATGTCGTAGGCCATGGAACCCTGCTCCCCGAGGATGCGCAGTCCATGCATCTGCGGAATCCTATAAATCGTCCGCGCGGGGGAGACCGGCGACGGAAGAATCGAGCGAGTTCCCGAACCGGCGTCCGCTCACCTAATTAGTCTCGCCGTGCGAGGCTCGACGTGGCCACGGTCGTATCCCACTCGGACTGGCTGACGGAGGCTTCCGTCGATGCGCTCTCCCTGTCGCTCGCCGAGCCCGAGGCCCAGCGGGCCCTTCGACACCACGCCCTGCGCGCGTTCCGGGACCTCGCCCTCGAGCCCAATCCCCTCTATCGCAAGTATGGCTACTTCGCCGGAGTCGATCTCACGGGGATCGACCCGACGGCCGTGGGACCACCGGTCTCGCTCCCGAAGGCGATCCCGGGATCCGCGCGGATCGTCCACGATGCGAGCGGAACGAGGGTCGAGCTCCCCTCGGACCTGCGCGAGTCCGGCGTCACGATCGAGACAGCTCCCTCGGCCTGGCGTCCGGGAGAGGCGTCGGCCGGTGCGGTCTCCCCGGTGACCCCGGCGCCGGAGGATCGGCTCTCGGCCTTGGCCGAAGCCACCATCAATCGGGGCTACCGGCTTACGGTCCCCGATCGCTGTCCGGCAACCGTTCGCGTCCAGGAGATCACCATCCTCTCGCATCCGCGCGAAGCGCTCTCGGTGGTTCGGTCTCTGCGGTTCGGAGAGCGGACGCACGCCCTTGTGACCGAGGAGGTCTACGGCACCCCGGACCCCGCTGCGCTCGGGCAGAGCCTCTACGCGTCCTCGACCAACGTCGAGGTGGGGGGAGAAACGCGCGCGGCGATCGCGACCATTCACGCACCCGACGCGCGCACGGTCTCGATCTATCGGCGGCAGGTTCGGATCGGTCGGAGCTCGCGATTCGCGTGGATCTGGGGCGGCCTCGGTGGGTTCCGCACGAAAGTACGAAACCGTTCGTTCCTCGAGGGTGACGGGTCCGACCTCCTCGACCTGCAGACCTTCTACGGCGCGGGCGAGCAGGCGTACGACTCGGCCATCGACATGACCCACTTAGGCGTCGGCACCCACGGCCAGTCCGTCACCCGCGGGCTCTTCCGGGACACCGCGCGCGGGATGAGCCGGGGCCTCGTCCGGATCGAGAAGGATGCCCGGAAGACCGTGAGCTACCTCTCGGAGCACTCGATGCTTCTCTCCCGCGGGGCGCGCTCGGACACCATCCCGATCCTCGAGATCCTCTGCCGGGATGTCCGCGCCACCCACTCCTCCTCCGTCGCGCCGGTCGACCCGGAGAAGGTGTTCTACCTCGAGTCGCGCGGGCTCACGGAGGACGAGTCGATCCGCTCGATCGGGGAGGGATTCCTCGCGAACGTGCTCGAGCGCTCTCCGATCGGGGGGCTGCGCGACGCGGTCTACCCGTTCTTAGCGGCCCGGTGGGAGGGGCGTCCGATCGTCTGGGCCGAAGGCGCCTACCCGACGCTGCCGCCGCTCGAACTCACGGGGACCGAGTCCGAGCCCGACTGGCGGTTCGACGCGAAGCTCCGCTAGGCCATCCCGTGTCCTCGCCAACGCCGGAGCTCTGAATGCCGATCGTCCTCGATCCGGCTACTTGGAGCCGGGAGCGCCTCCTCGGCACGTTGCGCGACCATCGGGAGGCCCTCGAGGAGACAAGGGGACTCCTCGCGCGACCGGACCTCAAGGAGCTCGACCCGGCAAGCCTCCGGACCGCGCGCGAGCTCGTCGAGAGCGTCCTTCTGCTCACCGACCGCCTCGCCGACGATCCGGGGCTCCCGGTCGACCTCCTCGCGCGCGTCGTGAACGTGCAGTACGATGCGCTCCTCGCCGCGATCGATCTCATGAAGTCGCACGCGGACGTGCCGAAGGTCCCGGCGCCGCGGCGGCCGAGCGCGCCTCTCGCCTGACGGCCTATCCGACGGCGCCGGTCATCTCGAGCTGGATCAGGCGGTTGAGTTCGAGGGCATAGTCGACCGGGAGCTCCTTCGCGAACTCGGCGAGGAAGCCCATCAAGATGAGGTGGATCGCGTCGTTCTCGTTGAGCCCGCGGCTCATCAGGTAGAAGATCTGCTCCTCGCCGATCTTCCCGACGACGGCCTCGTGGGTCACCGTGGCGTCCTCCTCGTGGATCTCGTTGTAAGGATACGTGTCCGAGCGGCTGAAGTCGTCCGGGAGGAGCGCGTCACACCGGACCGCAGCCTTCACCCCGGTCGCGCCCTTCGCGACGTGGAGTAGGCCCCGGTAGCTCGTCTGCCCCCCGCGGATCGCGATCGACTTCGAGACGATCTTGCTCGAGGTGTCCGGAGCGGAGTGGACGGCCTTCGCGCCGCTGTCGATGATTTGCCCCTCGGAGGCGAAGGCGACGGAGAGGATGTCGGCGCGTGCGCCGCGGCCCTTGAGGTAGACCGACGGGTACTTCATCGTGATCTTCGAGCCCATGTTGCCGTCGACCCACTCGACAAGCGCCTCCTCGTAGGCGACCGCCCGCTTCGTCACGAGGTTGTAGACGTTCTTCGACCAGTTCTGGACCGTCGTGTAGCGGATCTTCGCGCGCGGCTCCGCGACCACCTCGACGACCGCGGCGTGGAGCGAGTCCGTCGAGTAGATGGGTGCCGTGCAACCTTCGATATAATGGACCTTCGCGCCTTTGTCGGCGATGATGAGCGTGCGCTCGAACTGCCCCACGTTCTTCGCGTTGATCCGGAAGTAGGCCTGGAGCGGGATGCCGGCGTCGACTCCCGGCGGGATGTAGACGAAGCTCCCGCCCGACCAGACCGCGGAGTTCAGGGCGGAGAACTTGTTGTCGTTGTAGGGGACGATCCGACCGAAGTACTTCTGGACGAGCTCGGGGTACTGCTGAACGGCCGTGTCCGTGTCGCAGAAGATGACGCCCTTCTTCGCGAGGTCATCGCGGATCTTGTGGTAGACGGTGCCGCTGTCGTACTGCGCGCCGACGCCGCCGAAATACTCGCGCTCCGCCTTCGGAATCCCGAGCTTCTCGAACGTGTTCTTGATGTCGGCCGGGAGGTCGTCCCAGCTCTTCTTCGTGTCCCCCTCCGCGAGGGGGTTCGCGTAGTAGGTGTAGCCGTCGAAGTCGATCTCGTCGAGCGAGGGACCCCAGTCGGGCATGGGCCGGTCGAGGAAGTGCTCGTAGGCGCGGAGGCGATACTCCAGCATCCAGGCCGGCTCGTGCTTGAGCTCGGAGATCTGCTCGACGACCGAGCGGCTCAGGCCACGCAGGGTGCGGACCTTGTAGGTCTCCGGGTCCTTGAAGTCGTACCGCGTGTAGTCGAGCGGGGTGACCTCGGACGTCGCAGGCGGCATCGCAACTCCTTGAACAGTAATTCCATCACCTGAGCGTATTTAAATGGTGGGTAGCGCGAGGCGCGACCATGCGCGCGCTATCGTGGAGCAGGCCGATTCAGGAGCCGCGTGTCGGGACCCCGGCGACAGCCGCCGGAGGGGAGGAAGGGAGGGAGGCAGTCGGCCCATCGAAGACCCGGACGCATTTCTCGAGGGCCTCGTAGAGGCGATCGATCTCACCGAGAGTGTTGTAGATGTACGGGCTCGCGCGGGAGAGCGCAGGCACCTTGAGGCGGTCCATCAGCGGGTGGGCACAATGGTGCCCGCTGCGGATCGCGATGCCCTCGGCGTCGAGGATGCTCGAGACATCGTGGGCGTGGATCCCCCGGAGCGCGAAGGAGACGACGGCCTCGCGGTCCTCGATCTCGCGCGGTCCGTAGATCCGGATCCGGTCGCCGAGGGTCTCCTCAGCGCGTCGGAAGGCCCGCCGCTGGAGTTCGCGGTCGTGCTGAGCAATCTCCTCCCATCCCAAGCCCTCGAGGTAATCCGCGGCGACGCTGAGCCCGACGGCGCCCTCAATGTTCGGTGTCCCCGCCTCGAATTTTCCCGGGGGATCTCGGTAGGCGACGCGGTCGAGCTTCACCTCGCGGATCATCTCACCTCCTCCCATGGCCGGGGGCATCTTGTCGAGGAGCTCGCGCCGGGCCCAGAGCACGCCGATCCCCGTCGGACCGACCATCTTGTGCCCGGAGAACGCGAGGAAGTCGGCGCCGAGGGCTCCCACGTCGACCGCACGGTGGGGGACCGACTGCGCGGCATCGACGAGGACGAGCACGCCGGCGGCGTGTGCCTGGTCGGCGATCGCGCGCACGGGGTTCACCGTCCCGAGGACGTTTGAGACGTGGCCGAGCGTGAGGAGCTTCGTCGGCGGTTTCAGGAGCCGGTCGAGCTCGGTGAGGTCGAGCCGCCCGGTCTCGTCGATGTCGAGGAACGCGAGATCGATCCCCGCGTAGGTGCGGAGCATGTGCCAGGGGACGATGTTCGAGTGGTGCTCCATCACCGTCGTCACCACGCGGTCCCCCGGCTTCAGGTAGCCACGCTGGAGGCTCGTGGCCAAGAGGTTGATCGCCTCGGTCGTCCCCCGGACGAACACGACCTCCGACGGGTCCGCCGCGCGGAGGAACCGAGCCATGCGGGCCCGGGCGCCCTCGTACGCTTCGGTCGCTTCCTCGGAAAGCTGATAGGCGCCCCGGTGGACGTTCGCATTCCGTTCGCTGTAGAACTCGCAGACAGCGTCGATGACAACCTGGGGTTTCTGGCTCGTGGCCGCCGAGTCGAGGTAGACGAGCGGCTTCCCATGGAAGGTGCGGCGCAAGAGGGGGAAGTCCGATCGGACCCGGTCCCAATCCATCGATCGACCTCGGGGCCTAGGCCGCCGACTTCTCGCCGACGCGCACCCAGTCGTAGCCCTTCGCTTCGAGCTCGTGCGCGAGCTCCCGGCCGCCCGAGAGCGCGATGACCCCATCGACCATGACGTGCACCCGGTCCGGCTGCAGGTACTTGAGAATCCTTTGGTAGTGCGTGATGACAAGGATCCCCGCCCCGGGGCGGTGGAGTCGCGAGACCGCCTCGCCGACGGATTTGACCGCATCGATGTCGAGGCCGGAATCCGGCTCGTCGAGGATGGCGAACGCCGGGTCGAGGGTCGCCATCTGGAGCACCTCGACCCGCTTCTTCTCCCCACCCGAGAACCCCTCGTTGAGCGAGCGCTTCAGAAGCGCGGGGTCCATTCCGAGGTAGCCGAGATGAGTGTCGAGGTCCTTCCCGAACTTCGTCGAATCGGCGTTCTCCGGGGTGTGGCGCTGCATGTACGCGGTCCAGAGGAACTTCGAGAGCGAGAGGCCCGAGACCTCTTGGGGGTACTGGAATCCGAGGAAGAGTCCGGCACGGGATCGCTGGTCGACGGTCATCGCAAGGAGGTCCTTGCCATCGAGCGAGGCTCGGCCTCGTGTCACCTTGTACTTGGGATGCCCCATCAGCGCGTACGCGAGAGTGCTCTTCCCGGACCCGTTCGGACCCATCAGGGCGGTGAGCTCGCCGCTGCCGAGCGCAAGGTTAACCCCCTTCAGGATCGGGCGCCCCTGGACCTCGACGTGGAGGTCCTCGACGACGAGTGTGTGCGCGGGCGTCGCCATGGTCGTTCCCGCGTCAAACGAGCCGGCACCCCATTTTAAGTATTGCGTTGCGTGTTAATTCCTCGACCTACTGACGTCGGGGTGCGGCCGGAAATCCAAGCAATGAGCGTGTCGGAGATCCGCCTGGGCGAGGGGACCAGGGGCCGTATCATCGAGGAGATTGCTCTCTCTCCCAAGACCGCCCGTGACCTCGCTCGATCCCTTGGGATCCAGGAGAGCGCCGCCCGAGGGCACCTCGAGCGCCTCGAGGAGCGCGGCCTCGTCGTCCCCACCTTCCGCCGTGAAGGCGTGGGGCGACCGAGAAAGCGCTACCTCCTGACGCCGCAGGGCCAGGAACTCTTCCCGCGGCGTTACGAGCAGCTCTTGGAGACGCTGATGGAGGAGCTCCTCCAGAAGGAAGGCTCCCCCTATGTCACCGAACTGTTCGCGGGGGCCGCACGCGCCATGGCGCTCGAGGTCGCGCGCGAGATCCCGAAGGGGAAGAGCCAGCAGGAACGCGCTCGTGCGCTCGCGTCGGCCCTCAACCATCTCGGCTTTCGCTGCACGACCGAGGTCGACCCCTCGGGGATCCTCACGATCGTGCGGACGAACTGCGTGTTCCGTCACCTCGCGCAGGCGCACTCCTACCTCCTCTGCGAGGTGTTCGACAAGAACCTCACCGAGACGCTGCTCGGCCAGTCCGGCGTCGACCTGAAGGACTCAATCACGCGCGGCAGCCTGCGCTGCACGCACCTCGTGCAACTTCAGTAGGCAGAGTTCCTAGCGACGACCGGAAGGAGTGCGGGGGGAGGGTTCGGCCCTCCGCCCCCGCTTGGAAAGGGTTCGTCCGCCGAACGCCGAACCTAGAGGGTCTCGCTCCCGTCCCCCGAGTCCATCGTAGGACTCTCGTCCATCGACGGCGCCTCGGCCGCGGGCGGCTCTTCCCACGCCGGCACCTCAGCAGGAGACGCCTCGCTGGGCGCTTCCGCCGTCATCTCGGAGACCGACGGCGTGCTCGACTCGCGATCCTCCGACGCCGCCCCCGCTCCTCCGCCGCGACCGCGGCGGAAGAGCATGTAGCCGGCCACGAGGCCCACCACGAGGAGCGCACCGAGGAGCCCGAACGACACCGGAGCGCCCTGGAACGTGTTCGTGGTCGATTGCTGGTGGTAGTTCGGCACGAACGTCGCGGTCATCGTGATCGGGCTCGTCGCCGTGAAGGACACCGTAGAGCTCAGGCTGTTCACGGCGCTCGAGTTCCAGCTCACGAACTTCGAGGTGTCGTTCGTCGGCGTAGCAACGAGGTTCACCGTCGAACCGCTCGCGACCCATCCGGTCGACGGCGTTGCGGAACCGGCGCCCGAAACGTCGACCGTCACGAGATACTGGGTCGAGAAGGTCACCGCGAACGAGCTGTTCGACGTGATCGGCGCGCTCTGCGTGTAGACCGTCTGGCCGTTCGGCTCGTACCGAACGCCCGTGGCCCCGTAGACCGTGGGCACGGTGAGGGTGTACGTGCCGTTCAAGCCGGACGTCCCGAACTTTGACAGCACGATCGTCGCCGTGCCGCTCGTTCCGCCGACCACCCCGACCGTCGCGTTCCACTGAACGCCGGCGGGGAGACCCGTCTCCGTCACGTTCGCCCAGTAGGTCCACGGGAGGTACTTCGGGATCTTCGCGAACTGCGCGAGCTCCGTGAGCGGTCCGTTGGCCGTCACGGTGATCGAGGCTCCGGCCGTGGTGCGGTTCCCCGTGATGCTGCCCGACCCCGTCCCGTTCCACGAAACGAAGTAGTAGCCCGTGCCCGGGACAGCCGTGAGCGTCTTCGTGGCCCCCGGGGTCAACCAGCTGCCCGACGATGCGCCGGTGACGGTCCCGCCGGCTGTGGATGAGACACTGAGGAGGTACTCGGTCGAGTAGGTCACCGTCACGGTCCCGTCGGACCGGATATATACGGGCTCGGTCGAGCCGGCGGAGGTCGTGATCGAGGTCGGGACGTACATCGTCGTCACCGCGGGCTCGGAGTAGACCGCGGCAGCCGAGAGATTGTGGTCCCCGGTCGTCAGGTTCGAGACGAGGAACGAGCCAACGCCCGAGAAGGCGCGCCCGTCGATGACGATGGTGTGGTTCTGACCGAGCGGGAGGCCCGCCGTCAAGATGGTGAGGTTCCAGGTCGGCAGCGGCACCGGCCGGAAGTGCGCGAACTCGGTCACGGGTCCGCCCGGCTTCACGGTGATCTGGTAGCTCGTGCCGACGCCAAGTCCCGACACTGCGCCGGGCCCGAGGCCCACCCAGCCCGCGAACTCGTACTTCGTCGCACCGGACAGGACCGCTGCGGTGAGGGTCACCGAGTTCCCAGAGGGCACCCATTGGCTTGACACGAGGGCGTGGCCGCCGGAGTCGTTCGTGACGGTGAGCCAGTACATCGGCGAATACACCAGGACGACCGTCGAAGGTCCGACCGCCGTGAGGACACTTTGCCAAGGTGGCAGCGTCGTCGCCGTGTAGTTGATCGACGACTCGTTCACCACCACGGCCGAGACGTAGTACCCGGTCCCGGAGGCGGTGTAGACCGTCGAACCGTTGAACGCGTAGCTCACGCCGCCGAAGATCGAGAACTGGGTCGAGGACGCCCCGGAGCCCGGCGGGAAGTAGAACGAGGCGGTCTTCCCGGAAGACTTGTTCGTCTCGGCGAGGGTCCACGCGACTCCGTTCGGGAGCCCGGTCTCCGATACGCTCGCGCTATACGAGAGGCCGGCGAGCGAACGCTTCGTGAACGTCACCAAGAGTCCCTGGAAGTTGGGCACGGACACCGTGGCGTTCGTCGCACCGACCCAATAGAGCCCCGTCTTCGGATCCGGGATCGTGGCGACCGCAACCTGGAAGGTCGGACCTGTGGGAACCGCCTTGAACGTCATCGACGATTGCGTGGTCGTCTGGTTCAGGTTGGTGGCGCCGGACGTGAGCGAGATGCCCCACTTCACGCCGGAGGGAAGGCCGGTCTCGCGAATCGGGAGGGGCAACGGCACGCTTCCCCCGCTCCCGCCGTTGAGTTGGTTCGTCGCGACGCACTTCGTCTGGTTGTAGAGTCCCTTGTAGGTCGTCCCGCCGGAGTAGACATCCTCGTAGAACTCCGCATACTGTCCGCTGCAGGTCCCGTTGATCTTCCAGTCGTTCGTCTCGTTCAGCGGTCCATGCGGCGTAACGGTGAGCGAGCGATTGGTCGTGGTCACGGACCCCGCGCCGGTACCGAACCAGGCGAGCGGCGAGATCTCGACG
>JAKIWU010000027.1 GCA_022749905.1 Thermoplasmata archaeon | reverse complement strand
GAGACCGAAGCGCGCGAGCACCGCTCGAGTGGCGGGCAGCTTCCCCCCGCGCGCGTCCATGATGTGGATCGCGAAGCCGGTGGACTCCACGATGAGAGGTGAGCCTGCGAGCTCCGTTCGGATCTTCCGGAGGCTCACCGTGGGCTCGATCGCGACCTCGGTCTCGCGCCATCGATCCGTGAAGAGCCGCCGCACCGGAAGCCCGGAGGCCCGGAGTCTCCGAAACGCTGCAAGGGCCAGGCTGCGGCGTGATCGTCGGTCGATCCTCCCGCCGCGTCCCTCTGGCCAGTAGACCAAGCCCCCGTTCTCGGCGACGATCGGCGAGGAGAGCCCGAGGCACCGATGGATCGCGAGCGCGACCGGGAGGACGTTGCCGGTCGCGAGGACGAGGGGAATCCCTCTCGCCTCGAGCCGCCGGATCGCCTCGATCGCTCGCGGGTCGAGCCGGCGGTCCCGATCGGTGAGGGTTCCGTCGATATCGGTGACAACGGTACGGAGCGCGCGAGCCGTCCGTCCCATCGAACGACGCCGCGCCACCGTCACGTCGAAGGATCCTTCTGGAGGAAGCGGCGCAGTGCCTCCCGGAGTGCCGTCGCCACTTCCTGGCCATCGCGTCGCCCCCGGACCTCTCGCATGAGGTCGCCCATCAGAGGCCCGAGGGCGTCCGACCCCCGCTTGTGAACCAAGTCGGCGTTGCGGGTCACGAGCGCCTCCGCGAGGGAGGGCAGATCGATCGCGCCCGGGTCCGAAAGACCCGCGCGCGCGGCGGCGTCGGGCACCGAGCGAGCCCCAGCGGCGAGTTCGGTGAGGATCTTCGGGACCCCCTCCTTCGCGAATGTCCCCGCCTCAACGGATCGCAGGAGTTCGTCGAGGGTCTCGATCGCGAAGCCGGCCGACGCGGGTTGCCCACTCTCCGCGAGTGCCGGGAGCTCTTGGGTCAGGAGCCGAGCGACGGCCCCCGGGGACCGACCCTTCGAAACCAAAAGCTCGAACCGTTCCTCCTCCCCGGAGCGCAGGACTTGGCGCGCCATCTCGTCGGAGAGACCGTACGATCGGCGCAGCCGCGCGAGGATCTCTGCCGGCGGCGCCGGAAGGCTCGCCTTCAGGCGCGCGACACGCTCGCGGGTGACCGGAATCGGGGGGACGTCGGTTTCCGGGTACATCCGATCGCGACCGGGCAGCGGACGCGAGTACCGGCTCCGGCCGTCGGGCAAGGGGTCTCGCGTCTCGGGGGGAATGCCTTCGAGGGCAGCCTGAGCACGTTGCTGGATCACCCGGATCGCGGCCTGCAGGATCCGCGGTTCGCCGCCGGCGATCAGGACGAACGCATCGGTCCCGCCCGAGAGGCCAAGAGCGGTCCGAATCGTTGCGGCGACCGCTTCGCCGATCCCCTGCGAAGGGAGCTCGTCGGAGTGCAGGAGGCCGCGGAGGCCGACGGCCCTGACATGGTCGGCAAGCTCGCGCCCCAAGCGATGGCTCGACGAACCGTTCGGGGAGAGGAGTCCGCCGAAGCCCGGAAGGGGACACGCCATCGCCCTGCCCCCCTGCTTCAGGATCGTGGCGATGGGCCCCTCGCTGGTCGGACGCACGATCTCCGTGACGTCGACGGGGGGGACCTCTGGGACCCGAGCCTGCCGGAGCCCGAGCTCCTTCCCGAGGGCGAGGAGCGCCGTCTGGCGGGCAGCCTCCTCTTCGAGGTATTTGTGGATCAGGCGCAGCTCCTGGACGCCCTTGATCTCGACCCGGGATCCACCTTCGATGGAGACGTTGAGATCTTCCCGGATCGAGCCGATGCCGCGGCGAACCTTCCTCGTGGAACGCAGCAACGCCCCGATCGCCTCGGCAACGGCACGCGCCTCGGCGCCGTCCCGGATCTCGGGGCCGGTGGCGATCTCGATCAGCGGAATCCCGAGGCGGTCGAGGCGGAACGTGATCGCTCCCTCGGCCTCGCCGACCTTGCGCGCCGCGTCCTCCTCGAGGCAGATCGACGGGATCGAGTAGGTGCGCTCGCCCACCTCGATCGACCCGTCGACGGCGACGAGGGCGGTGCGTTGGAATCCGGCGGTGTTCGATCCGTCGACGACGATCTTGCGCATGACCTCGATCTCGTCGACGGGATGGGCACGCAGAAGCAGCGCCATCGTGAGCGCGACATCGACCGCCTCGGGGTTGATGGGGTGCGGAGGCTCCTCGTCGAGCTCGATGAGGCAGCTCGTGGGGGTCGCCTCGTAGTGGTAGGTGAGCCCGCGACCGGCTTGAAAGAGGGCCGCTGCGTCGACCGCGTGGTTTTCGCCCCCCGTGGCGCGCAGCGTTCGCGTGATCCGGGCCACGACCTCTTCGGAGAGCTCGGCGTTGCAGTCGCAGAAGAGCTTCCCGGTGGCGAGCTGCTGGTGAACCTCGAGGCCCGCTTTCATCCGGGATCCATCGCCGGGTGGCGCGGCTCGAACTCGCCGGCGCGGTCGGCGAGCATCAGGCGACCGACCTCTTTCGGATCCTCGGCCCTCCCGAGAGCCCAGAGCAGCTTGACGAACGCGGTCTCGGGGAGGAGGTCACCGGCGTAGACGACGCCCGCCTTCAGGAGTTCGCGGCCGGTCGCGTAGACGTACGGGTCCGCGTTGCCCTCCAGGCACTGGGTGGTCATCACGACCACGACGCCGTGCTCGATCGCCTCGCGAATCCAGGGCAGATGGGCGAGACTGATGTGTCCGAGGCCGGTCCCCGCGATGACGAGGCCCCGCAGCCCCTCGGCTTGGCGGCGAGCGCGTTCGGGCTCGAGTCCGGGGTGAAACCAGAGGAGCTCGCCCTTCCCGTCGAGCCGCGTGGGCACACGGGCGGCCCCGGGCGCGCGCGGGCGCACGTCCGTCCCGAGCGTGATCGCGCCGTCAATGATCGTTCCGAGGGGTGGCCCGTTCCGCGTTCGGAAGGCCCCCCGTTCGCTGGAATGCATCTTGCGCACCCGGGTCGCCCGGTGGATCGAGAATCGATTGTCCGACATCCCCTCGTGCATGAGCACGACCACCTCCGCGAGGTTTGCGTGTCGCGCCAAGCGTACCGCCTCGGCGAGATTGGTGAACCCATCCGATGACGGGCGATCCGGCGAGCGCTGGGCCCCGACGGCCACGACGGGCCCGGGAAGATCCTCGAGGAGGAAGGCGAGGGCGGCTGCGGTGAACGCCAGGGTGTCGGTCCCGTGGGCGACCACGACCCCGACCGCACCCTCGCGAAACACCGCGACGATCTTGTCGGCGATCGCGAGCCAGTCCGCCGGACCGATCTCCTCGCTCAGACGATCGGTCACCGGGATCACGCGGACGGGTCCGTCCCGTTCGAGGTCGGGGTAGAACCCAAGGATCTCCCGTTCGTCTCGGACGGGTCGCACCGCCCCCGTTCGATAGTCCACGCGTGAGGCGATCGTTCCCCCGGTGGTCAAGAGCGCGACCCAGCCGTCCGGGGGTGGCGTGGCGCGCAGCGGCAAGGGAGTCGATGGGGGCGAGGCGTCTCGGCGGGGGTCGAGCACGCGCACCGTGTCCTGACGGCCGAGCCGAACACCGATGTTGTATCCGCTCGCGAGTTTCAGCTGGACGATGCGATCGCCGGAGAACTCGTGGGACGGGACGAGGGTGCCCGTCCACGCGCGACCGTCCGGCGTTCGGATCTCGATTCCACGATCCATGGGAAGTCCGCGGACCATCTCCCACGGATCGGTTGGAATCTCCTCGGACGACATGGGGTGCGCCGGCTCGAGGGTCGGACAGAGGTCGAGGTACTAAACTGCGATTTCGAGGGAGAGCCCGGGTCCCCCACCCTTTTGTAGAGGGCGTTTCTCCGACACCGAGGCAGGGACCCGGTCTTCGTGCCCGTGTGGGGTAGCTTCGAGACGGTACCCAATCCGGCTCGCTGCACTGGATTATCCTAGAGGCCTGCGGAGCCTCAGACCTGGGTTCGAATCCCAGCACGGGCGTGCCCCGCCTCCCATCGGAAGCTCACCTCGGACGCCATCGTGGGGGTCGGAACGGCTCGTTCGGCTCTACGGGAGGACGTTCGGACGCGGCGACGTCCCGGATCGCGTACGAACGCGGGTCGTCCGTCCGGGGGCGACCTCGCCGACAAGCCCCGGAGGGCGCGGTCGATGCGAATCCCGGGGGGGTGGGCTGCGGCCGTAGACCGACGATGCCGGGCCGGCGCTCAGGGGACATCCGCGTCCCGGCGTGGTCCTGTGAGAATCGATCGGGAAGGGGTCCCATCTCCGTTCTTGATCCGAGATCGACCGGAACTACGCACCTGGTACGACCGGGTTTGGCGCACGGTACCGTAGGCGTCGCAAGGAACTCGGAAGGATGAACAGAACGCCCGTGAGGGTCCACGTGATCCCAGCGATCAGGTAGGTCGTGCCGATCCCGACACTTCCCACGAGCACACCTCCGGCAATTTGGGCGAGGGGGATGATCATCCAGCTTCCGAGGCTGTCGATCCCGAAGTACCGGCCCTGGATCTCCTTCGGGACCATGAGTTGGGCTGCGGTCAACCACGTCGTGCCCGAGAATCCCTGGGCGAGCCCGAGGAGCGCGATCATCGCGAGCGCAAAGGGCCAGACGGGAACGAGGGCGAGGGCGAGAAGCAAAAGACCGGACACCACGCCGTACGGTAGGAGCCACGCCCACCCGGCGTACCGGAGCGCTCCCGAACGCCCGACCAGTAAGGCGCCCGTGCCCTGACCTGCGACGATCGCGGCAAGGAGGCTCCCGAACACGAGGGCGTTTCCATGAAGGAGGACGCTCGCGAAAACGACGAGGAACGTGTTGGTCATGGCCGAGAAGAAATTGAAGAAACCAGCGGAAACGGTGAGCTCGAGCCAGGCGAGATTCGACGCGAGCCAGTCGATCCCGCCCCCGATCTCCGTGAGGAACCCCCGCACACCTCGGACCAGTCTCGGGAGGGAGGCGACGCGCGGCGGGGAGGCCGGCAACAAGAAGATCAGGCTTCCCGAAACGGCGAGTGTCCCGGCGTCCAACAAGAGCCCGAGGAGGGGTCCGACGGCCACGATGAGGGCGCCTCCGAGCGCGCTGCCGACAAACAGTGCGGCCGAACGCGAAGAGCTCACCCATCCGTTCGCCTGCGCGAGCTTCTCCTCGCCGACGACGGTCGGTAGGTAGGTCTGTTCCGCGGGTCCGAAGATCGTCGCGAAGGCCGCGAAGACGACATTGCTGGCCAGGACCGCAGCGAGGACGAAGCCCCACTCCCAGAGGATGACCAGGAGAGCCGCGATCGCGGCCGATCGCACGTAATCGGAAAGGATCATCAGGCGCCGCCGGTCGTACCGGTCCGTCAGGGCGCCGCCGACGAGGCTGAACGCCACGGCTGCGAGGGCGCCGGAGAGCCCGTAGAGCGCGATGTCCCAGGCGGAGTGCGTGGTCGCGAAGATGATCCAGACGAGACAGATCTCGGCGACGGCGAATCCGACCCCCGAGACGAGGCCCGCGCTGAACAGCAGGACGAACCCCCGACGCTGCAGGAGCGGAACCTCTCCTTCCGGCCGCTCCGTGGCGCTCGCGAGCATTGTCCGGGGGAACGTGGCGGGGCGATAAGCCGGAGTCGACCGGAGAACCTCCGCCGGTTCCGGAGACGAACGGCGGAGGCTCGGCCGTTCCCTCCCTCGAGGGTCGCTTATCCGAGAGCCTGCGCTCGTCCGGGAGGGTCCCATGCCGTTCGCGAGGAGGGACGGCGTGCGCCTCCACTACGAGATCGAAGGATCGGGGCCTCCGGTCCTCTTCCACACAGGAGCCGGTGGGGACCTCGGGATCTGGCGCGATGCCGGCTACGTGGACGGCCTGCCCGAATTTCGGAAGATCCTCCTCGACCAACGGGGACGCGGCGCGAGCGATCGACCCGAAGGCTACGAGGCCCACCGGCTCGAGCAGTACGTCGAGGATGTCGCCGCGGTGCTGGACGACGCGGGCGTCGCGTCTGCAGGGTTTTGGGGCTACTCGAACGGAACCATGGTCGGCGTAGCGTTCGGGGGGACCTATCCGGAGCGCTTGCAGGCCCTCGTGGGGACGGGAATGCTTCCGTGCCGGAACTTCTCGGAGGTCTCCTACCCCCTTTCCGCGGAGGAGCGCTTCTCGGAGATCGTGGCCAAGGGGGGCGTCCGGGTCGAGGTCGAGGCTCGCATGAACGAGGAGGGCGACCGCTTCCCGGAGGCGATCCACCGGAATGTCCTCGCGGGCGACCCTCGGATGCTGGCCTTCTCCTCCGTTGCGTGGTGAACGTGGCGCGGACCCCTCGATGTCTACCCGAGGCTCCGTGCGCCCGTCTTCATGGTCGCCGGGGAAAAGGAAGATCCGAAGCACGAGACGGAGGCGTCGCTACCCTTCCTCGCGGACGCAAGCCTTGTCCGGCTTTCCGGACTCGGTCATCTCGGGGCCTTCTACCGGAGCGACCTCGCGCTCCCGCACGTTCGGCCGTTCCTGCGGAGCAACCTGAGAGAAGCCCGCCTCCGTTCCCCGTAGCTCGAGCAGCTCTCCCGCAAGAGGGGTCCGAGCGCGGCCGCCGGCGTGGCATTTATGATGGAGGGGAGCCATGGCGCGGCATGCCGAAGTTCATCGACACCCATCCGATGGGGAAACTGACCGCGGACCAGCTGAAGCATCTCCAGGGTGCGCCGAAGGACCAGTTCGGGATCACCCACCACGACATCCTGTTCAACTCCGCCGAGGACCGCGTGTACTGCGTTCTCGATGCGCCCAGCAAGGAGGCCGTCGAGCGCCACCACCAGCACGCGGGCATCGCCTGCGAATGGGTTCGTGAGGTGCAGTCGACGCGCCCGCCGAGCCGGTAGCGCTCGGCGTGACGGTCAACCTCCGCCTCAGCCTGACGGTCTTCAAGATCGGGTTCGCGGCGGAGAGCGCGAGCGGGTTCGCGGCGCTCGCTTCGACCTCGCATCAACTTCCCCTTCAGGGCGCTTTCGTCCTCCTGAACCCGCTCTTCACGGCGCTCGGAGTCCTCTTCCTGTGGATCGGCCGCCACGAGTGGAACGAACTCCACCACACCCGCGTCGGCCACACGAACCTCGCGTTCGCGGTGACCATCGTCGCGAGCGCGCTCGCGGCGGTGCCCGTCGGCTATCTGAGTCTCTCCGGGGCGCCCACCCCGCCCCTCTGGCTCAGCCTGACCTTCGGCGCCGCAGTCGCGGTCGTCTTCGCGGTGAGCTTCGTGACCTACGCCCTCGTCGCGGCGCATCTTACGGGCCGCCTCGGAGAGATCGCGATGGGACTGGGGCTCGGCTGGGCGATCCTTCTCTCCGCCGCGATCGGACTCGTCCTGACCCCCCAGCTCCACCCGATCGTGGCCACGGTCCTCGCACGGTCGACGAACGTCGCGGCGATCCTCCAGCCGATCAACCTCCTCGATGCGCTGCTCGCGTTCAGCTACCTCGCCTTCTTCGCGGCATTCGCCGACGCGCACTACCGAGTCGTCAAAGGGCTCGAGCCCCCCGACGCTCTGTCCTAACGAGCCCCGGGGGACGCTCCTTGGTCCTGGGCTGCTCGACCCCGCGCCGTCCGGAGATGGATCCCGAAGAGCGGGCCCGCGAAGGCCCGCCGCGTGCGTTCCCGTGCTTCTAGGGCGGAGGGGACGGGGGCGTCCCGCCGTGCCCAGAGCCGCTGTCGGGCTTCATGAGCATCGGGCGGGAGTGCCGGCGCCAGAGGAGCAGGAGGACGACCGCCCCGAGGAGGATCACGATGATCAGGGCGAGTGCCCCGAGCGTGAAGCCCGAGCCCCCGAGCTGGTAGGACAGCGCGGCCGGGTTCTTGTTCACGTTCACCGAGAACTGTCCGTAGGTGTAGCAGTTCGACGTGCAACTCGGTCCCCCGAGCTGCGCCTGGGCGTAGACGATGAGGACCCCGTTCCCGACCTCATTCGGTACCGTGTACGAGAAGGATCCGGTCGCGCCCGTCGTCTGGACCGTGACCGTCCCGCGCGAGCTGTAGCCCGAGGAGGAGGGCGACATGACGAGGGTGAACGTCCTCGGGAGCACCGCCGTTCCACGCGCGAGGAACTGGTAGGCTACCGTCACCGACTGTCCGGGCTGGTAGCTGCCGTCGATGTAGTTCGAGGAGCTCGTCACGCCGAGGACGAGGTCGATCCCGTTCGCCTCGTAGAGGTTGACCGTGGCGTTCGCCAGGGTCCCGAGCGTCGAGGAGAGCGCGACGACCGTCACCTTGTAGGAGGTCGGCGCGGCGGAGCTGGGGACATGGATCGGGATCGTGTTGCCCGTGACCGCACCGTTCACGATCCAGTTGCCTACGTTGTCGACGACCGTCGCCCAGAGGGTCGTGCCTGAGAGCGCGGCTCCCTGGGTCGAGGTCTGGACGGTCAGCGCGTCACCCGGGAGGTAGTAGGTCTCGCTCGGGCTGAGGAGGAGCGAGGCCGCCTGGACCCCGGCCGTCGAGAGCACTTGGCGGGCCGACGTCGCGTTCGAGATCACGACGTAGAGAATGATGCTGCCGACGTAGTTCGACGGAATCGCGAGGGTGATCGTCCCCGAGGTCGCGCTCGGCGAGAGGGCGCCGTGGTAGGAGAATCCCGAGATCCCGTTCAGGTAGGCGACCCAGACGTCGCCGCCCCAGCCCGCCGTCACGGAGGCGTTGGCACCGTCGATCGCCCAGTGGGCCGACGCGGTGTCCCCGGAGAAGTACTCCGAGCTCGACCAGGTGACGAGAACGTCCGGCGTCGCCGTGCCGTTGAAGATGCTAAAGTTCCCGTAGCCGGTCTGCGCGGTGTCCGAGGGATCGGCCGGGTCGCTCACCGTCACGACGACCGAGTTCGTTCCGGTCGTTGCGAAGGCGGGCTCCGATGCGAGGAAGGTGATCGAGGCGGACCCGGTGAGGTCCGTGACCACGGTCGCCGGCGGGTTTCCACCCGGCGTGACGAACGTGGAACCGTGCTCGAACTTGATCGTGGCCGTGACGCCCGTCGCGGGTCCCGTCGCCCCACCGGCGATGAGGGCGTGGATGGTGGTGTAGACCGGTGTGCCGGACTGGAAGGAGCTGGACACACAGCCCGTTGGGCAGGTCGAGAGGACCACGGAGGGGATCCCGAGGCGGCCGACCGCGAGGCTCGAGGTCGCCGTTGCGGAGGTGTTCCCTCCCCCGGAGGTCGTATTCGCGAAGACACTGAGGTGGATCGTCCCGGAGGCATCATTGGGCACGGAGAAGTTGTACCACGCGAGATCGACCGACCCGAGCGGATGGGGGGTGCCGGGGATCTTGGTGTACACGAAGGTCGTCGTGTAGTAGTATCCCGTGACCACAACCGAGGTCACGGCGCTGTAGAGCTGTTCGTTCGCCCACTTCAGGACGAGGACGCTGAGGGAGGCCGTGTGGGCGGGCAGCGTGACGCCCGGGGTCGCGGACGAGGTGGCGAAGAAGGTCTGAACGGTGAACAGGCGGCTGTTGAACCCGCCGTTCGTGGCGGAGATGGTGATGTTCCAGCGGCCCCCGTACGTGAGGTTGACGGGGATGGTGTAGTGCGCGTGAGTGAGCAGGCTCGAGTTCGTCGTCCCACCATGGAAGAGGACGGTCCAGGTCGCGACGGGGTTCAGGAGGTGGTCACGGCTCGCGTTGAGATCGTTGATCGCGACGACGGCGGAGGTGTCCGCGGCGGTATCGGTCGCGACGAAGTAGACCTGGCCGGTCGAAAGTCCCACATCGTAGCTGGTCACAGGGTACCCTCCGGAGGCGTAGGCACTGATGTTGTCCTGGGGAGGGGCCGCCGGCATGGGACTCAAAGGCCCGGACACACCCGAGCGGGCGGGTCCCGGGGCCACAAAAGCGGCGGCGGTCAGCATTGCGACGAGGGCCATGGCGACGGCAATCGAACGGTCCATGGTCGTAGTTTGCGGGATTACCTATATGAACATTTCCTTGGAAAACGTGAACGAAACGGGCCGGGTAGCCCCCCCGGTCGAGGTGGGAAACCGCACCACCGGGCCTCGGACCGCATACGCCATCTAGACGCCGCAGAAACGGGCGCAGAGCCACCGAACCGCCCGAAGGACCTTAATCGGTCCAAGCCTGCTCAACCCAAGTCTCATGCCAGAAATCCTGTCCGGACTTCACCAGGTCGAGGGGGTCGACTCCTCGCCTGAGTTCAGCTACCATCTCTACCTGCTGAAAGACCCGGGCGATACCTGGACCCTCATCGACACCGGGCTCCCTGGGTCGGAGAAGCCGATTCTCGAGTACCTGACGGCTCATCGGATCCCTCCCAAGTCGGTGCGGACCATCCTCCTGACCCACCTCCACCGGGACCATGTGGGGGGCCTTCGGCGCGTGGTCGACCTCACGGGGGCCCAGACCTGGGCGCACTGGATCGAGGCGGCGTACCTCGAACGCCGCCCCCCGTACGACGGTCCCGGAATGCCTCCTGCGGAATCCTTCACGGTCGACCACCGGTTCAAGGACGGCGACCACATCGAGGCGGGTGGAGGGATGATCGCCTACCATACACCCGGACACACGCCCGGGCACACGGCCTTCCACCAACCCGAGCGGAAGATGCTCTTCTCAGGGGACCTTTTCGTCGGCACCGGCACGGACCTCATCCTCTCCCCGCCCCCCTATACCCTCCACACTCCCACCGCACAGATCTCCGCTCGGAGGGTTTCGGAGCTCCCGTTCGACGCCTTGCTGACCTACCACGGGGGTCCCTTCGCCCGGGGCGCTCAACCCCTCGTCAAGCGGCTCGTCGGCCACCTGTAACGCTCGGCCGTGACCCTCCCGGAGTCGGGCGATGCCGCCCGCATCGTGCGGGAGTCGAACTACGTCGGCTGGAGGCGCCAGACCGGGTGGGATCCGATCCTGGTCACGCGTGCGAAGGGATCCACCTTCTGGGATTCGGCCGGCCGGGCCTACCTCGACTTCGCCTCCCAGCTCGTCGCCACGAATCTGGGGCACGGAAACGCGGCGCTCGTGCGCGCGATGTCGGCCCAGGCTCGCCAAGTCGCCTACGTGGCCCCATCGTTCGCGACCGAGGCTCGGGCCCGGCTCACGGAGTCCCTGACCCGGGTCCTACCCCCTGGGCTCAGCCGGTTCTTCTACAGCACGTCCGGGACCGAGGCGAACGAGGCCGCGTTCCGAATGGCCCGCGCCGCGACCGGCCGATCGGGGCTCATCGCGATCGAGCCTTCGTACCATGGGGGCACCTCGGGCGCGCTCTCGGCCTCCGGGGACCTACGCCGCAAGGCCGTCGGCGCCTCGAGCGAGGTTCCGGGGACCCACTTCGCCCCCGCGTGTTACTGCTACCGTTGCCCACTTGGCCTTGCCTACCCGAGCTGCGGCGTCGCCTGCGCGGATGAGGTCGAACGGATCCTCGATCAGGCCGACGATGTCGCCGCGATGGTCGTGGAGCCCGTGATCGGGACGAACGGCGTGATAGTTCCGGTCCCTGAGTACTGGCCCAAAGTGCGAGCGATCACGCGGCGCCGCGAGGTTCTCCTCATCGCCGACGAGGTGATGACCGGATGGGGCCGAACGGGCTCGTGGTTCGCCTCGACCCACTTTGGGCTCGCGCCGGATATTCTGACCACGGCGAAGGGGATCACCGGCGGCTACATCCCGCTCGGGCTCACCGCGACCTCGGAAGACCTCCATCGGCGCCTCTCGGACGCGATCCTCCCCGTGGGCCACACCTACGAGGGCCATCCGGTCGCCCTCGCAACCGCGGTCGCGGCGATCTCGGAGTACGAGCGGCTCCACCTCGTCGACCGATCGCGCCGCGAGGGGGAGTATCTCCTGCGGCGGCTTCGCGAGCTCGCGCGCTCCCATCCTTCCGTCGGCGACGTCCGCGGCCTCGGGCTCTTCGCGGCCGTCGAACTCGTCCGCGACCAGGAGCGCAAGACTCCGTTCAACTCGGAGGCCGACAAGATCGAGGGAAGGCCACTCGTGGTCGACGAGGTCCTGCGCACGCTCGCTGCGGAGGGGGTCTACGCGTTCGGCTGGGTGAACCACATCGTTCTCGCACCGCCCCTGATCGTCACCCGGAAGGAGATCGACCGGGGCCTCGAAGCGATGGACGTCGCGCTGAAGGTCTCGGACGCCAAGCTCGATCGTGCCGCCTAGAACGGGCGCGCGTCGCTACAGGCTCTTCAGGAGCTTGTCAAGCTCCTTCGCGGTGGCGTCGAGCTCCTGGCTTACGCGATGCAGACCCTTCTTGACCGCCGTCGGGGGATCCTTCGCCGCAGTGCCGGCCTTCTCGAGCAACCGGGCGGAGACCCGGGCGCTCGCCCGGGCGAGGTCCGTCGCGGCCCGCCGAGCCTCGTGAGCGAGATCATGCAGAGATCCGGGGGCCGGAGGTGGGGGGGGAGGAAGGAACGCACTTCCGCAGGAGGGGCAGAACTTGGCTCCGGCCGGCCCATCCGCGCCGCAGGCACTGCAGATCATCTCCGAGCCCTCCGGCATCAGCATGCCTGCCCGGTGGGATAGCACTTCCTGGGTGGCGCGTTTCCGCCTCCTCGAGCACGGGACCTTCGTGGGGAATCGCTTCCTCCCAAGGCACCGGTCACGTCACGATCCAGCCCCCCCGGTCGAGGAGTCCCGCAGGAGCCTGGAGGGTCGGGCTCCCCGTCCGATGGCCTAGAGCGAAAGGGTCGATCTTGCGTCTGCCGACCCCGAGACGGGAGCCG
>JAKIWU010000026.1 GCA_022749905.1 Thermoplasmata archaeon | reverse complement strand
TCGACGAGCTCCGCCGCGCCTGCCCCCCGGCTCACCACGACCGGACGGCCGTGCGTCCACGCCTCCACGACCACGAGGCCGAATCCCTCGTACGGCGCCGGGTGCACGAACACATCCGCCGCATCGTACGCTGCGGCCAGCATCTCGGGGCTCAGGGAGCCCGCGAACACGACCGAGTCGCTCACCCGCAGACGTCGGGCCAGGGCGACGAGCTGCTCCCGCCACCCCGACGCCTTCCGGGAGCCGAGGCTGCGGCTCGTGAAGCTTTCGCCCCCAACGATGAGGAGCTTCACGTCGGGGAACGACCGTCGGACACGTACGAGCGCCCGGATCGCCTCGTCTTGGCGTTTCACCGGGTCCATCCGGCCGACCGTGAGCACGATCGGACCGCGTCCGAGCTTCCACCGGTGCTCGAGGTCGGCGACGACCTTCGGGTCCGCCCGTCGGTGGAGGCTCGGATCAAAGTACGGGTAGATCTGGAACGCCCGACCCTGGAAGCCGGCCCCGATGAGGTCCTCGAGGCCGGCGCGCGTGCTGACGATGATCCCGTCAAATCCCTCCATCGCCTTCAGGAAGAAGCGGCGGACCGGCTCGGGGTAGCCCCGGAAATCGAGCGGGATGTGCCAGCGCAGGAGCGTCGGCGCCGAGGACCCGACGAGCCCCCCGACGAGCACCTGTTGGAAGTCGTGGATGTAGAACAGATCGTGGTCGCGCGCGTGGCGCAGGAGCGAGAGCGCCGTGTCGGCGCTGTAGCGGACGAAGGCCGGATAGTCGTCGATCGAAGGCCGGAACCCCCGCGGCCCGTGGAACGACCGCCAGATTGCCTCCTTGAACCTCGTGTAGCGGACCCGCTCCGAGGCCGGGAGGTCGACGAGCTCGAGGAGGATGCTCCCGTCGAGTCGAGCGCGCGGCGGGAGCCCCACCGACCCGAGCGCGACCCAGGTTGTGGGCTTGGAGATCCAGCGGCCCTGTCCCTGGGCGAGCAGCGCACGCATCATCGGAACGACGCCGCCCGCCGGGGTCTCGTACTCGCGGCCGAGCCGCCAGATCGCCTCGGGATCCCCGGGGATCGGGCCGATCGGCTGGACCGGCGGCGTCTGCGTGTTGATGCAAAGCCGGATCGTCACAGCACACCCCGGTGTCCGCCAGGGGCTCCGCACGCACCTTTCCCTCGCTCCGAGGGGTGGGCGGGCGGGTCCGACGGTCCTGCCGGATCATGCTCTCCTGACGTCATATGGGTTTGGGAGAGGAAGGGTCGGGAGGGGGCGGGGGGCTCGCGCCGGTCGCCGGATCGGGCCCCGGACCGAGCGCGAGGACGACCCGCAGGAGCGCGACGTGGGAGAGCGCCTGAGGGTAGTTGCCGAGGGCGAGACGGCCGACCGGATCGTACTCCTCGGGGAGGAGGCCGAGCGGGCCCGCGAGCGTGGAGAGCGATTCGAAGCGATCGCGCGCCTCCGCGAGGCGCCCGCTGCGCGCGAGGCATTCCGCGAGCCAGAACGAGCAGGGGAGGAACGCGCCTTCCGGTTCGCTGATGCCGTCGGGGTGCCGGTAGCGGTAGACGAGCGCTCCATCGGAGAGCTCGCGGGCGATGCGGTCGATCGTCCCGCGGACCCGGGCGTCGGTGAACGGCAGGAACCCGACCATCGGGATGCGGAGGTTCGCCGCGTCGATCGCGTCCCGGCCGAAGGCTTGACGGAACGTGGAGTGTTCGGCGTCCCATCCTTCCCAGAGGATCGCCGCCCGGATCTCCTCGGCCGTCGCCTGCCAGGCGGGAACCCTCGGGTCCGACTCCCCGAGCGCCTCCACGAGTTGGACCGCACGGTCGAGCGCGACCCACGCCATGAGCTTCGAGTGGACGTAGTGCGCCGGCGGTCCGCGGATCTCCCAGATCCCCCGGTCCGGAATTCGCCATCGCTCCCCGACCGCATCGGCGAGGAGGAGGAGCCGCTTCAGGCGGCGCCGCAGGAAGCCTGGATCGATCCGCGCCAGGACGAGCGCCGCGTCGAGGAACTCCCCGTAGATGTCGAGCTGGAACTGCTCGGCAGCCGCGTTCCCGATCCGGACGGGCTGAGCTCCGCCGAACCCGGCGAGGTGGGGGAGCGTGCGCTCGGAGAGATCGGTCTCGCCGTGCGCGCCGTAGAGGACCCGAAGGCGCTCGGGCGCGTCGGGAGGAGTTTCCTCGATCCGTCGGAGCACCCACGTCAGGAAGGAGCGGGCCTCGGTCGCGTGTCCGAGGAGCGTGAGCTCCTGGGCGGCGAACGCCGCGTCCCGGATCCAGACGAAGCGGTAGTCCCAGTTCCGCGTGCCCCCGGGCCACTCGGGGATCGAGGTCGTCGGTGCGGCGACGAAGGCTCCGGTGTCGACGTGGGAGAGGAGCTTGAGGAGCAGGGCTGATCTCTCCGCGACGCTGCGGTAGCGCTCCGCCGCCTGATGGAGCAGGGCCTGCGGTCCGTGCACCCAGCCGCGCCAGAAGTGCTCCGTTGCCCGAAGGAGCCCCGAAGGCGAGGGGGTGGAGGAGCGGAGCCCACCCCAGGAGAGTTCGAGATCAACGGGAGTGCCGGGTCGGACCGTGATCGTGATCTCGGCCCGTCCCTCGGCAAAGTGCGCAGGCCCCGGGGCCCGTACCGAGAGCCGATCGGGTCCGTGCTCGGCGACGAACCCCTTGGGGAGGGATCGGAAGGTGGGCATCGCGCGGGCATAGTCGAACCGCGGCTCCGCCTCGATCCGGACCTCGACCGGCCCTCCCAAGGCTTCCGCTCTCCGGACGATCACCGCAGCCTTTCGATCGCCCCACCGCGGGGCGGTGGGCATGAAGTCGGTGAGCGTGAAGGAGCGGCTCTCCGGAAGCTCGAAGCGCGTCTCAAGGATGTTCGTCGCCGGGAGGTAGCGTTGGCGACCCTCGGCGGCCTCGACCGGACGGACCTCGAAGTAGCCGCCCTTCGTGCGGTCGAGCAGTCGGGCAAAGACGCTCGGCGAGGCGAAGGTCGGCAGGCACGCCCAATCGATGGAGCCCGTTCGGCGGACGAGCGCGGCGGTGTGGAGGTTCCCGATAAGCCCGTAGTCGTAGAGGGAGGGGAAGGGGTCGGGAACCGAGGAGGGAGCGAGCGCCTCGGACTCCGTTCCCATTCTCGCCGGCCCTTCCGCGCCCTCGGTCGCGGGGCGCTCCGAGTCCACCTACGAGCAGCCGCTCGTCGCGCCGCAGACCGTGCAGGCGTAGCAAGTCCCGGAGCGGACCATGATGCCGCCGCAGATGTGGCAGGAGGGGGCGTCCTCGCTCGCCGCGCCCGGTCCGGACGGCGCGAAGGCGGTGAGCGGCTTCGTCCCGAACGTCGCGGCCTTGCCGGTCGACGCCGGCGCGGCGTGCGACGCGCCGTTCCCGTTCGTGTCGGGCGCCTCGAGCCCGATCGCCACGCGTTCGGGCTCGGTGAGGAACTCGACGGCGAGCCAGCGCGCGACGTAGTCGGGGATCGACTTCGCGAACCGGATGTTGGGGTTGTTCGTCGCGCCCGCCGGCTCGAATCGCAGGTGGGCGAGCTTGCGCACGAGGTCCTTCAGCGGCACCCCGTGCTGGAGCGCCATCGACATCGAGATCCCGAGGGAGTCCATGAGGCCGTTCACCGTCGAGCCTTCCTTCGTCACGCGGAAGAAGAGCTCGCCCGGCCTGCCGTCGGGATAGAGACCGACGGTGACGTAGCCGTCGTGTCCGCCGACCTGGAAGTGGTGGGTGATCGCCTTGCGCTCGTCGGGGAGCTTCTCCCGGGCTGGCCCGCGAGGACCGCCGGCGGTGGGTCCCCTGCCCTTGCCGGTCTCGTACGGCTGCGAGGCCTTGCAGCCGTCGCGGTAGAGCGCCACGGACTTGATGCCGAGCTTCCACGCCTCGAGGTAGATCTTCTCGATGTCCTCGACCGTGGCGTCGTTCGGGAGGTTGATCGTCTTCGAAGCGCCGCCGGAGAGGAACGGCTGGACGGCGCCGAGCATCTTGAGGTGGCCCATGGGGGAGATCGTCCGGGCTCCGCCCGCCGGGGCGAGGGCACAGTCGAACACCGTGAGGTGCTCGGGCTTCAGGCCGGGGGCACCCTCGATCGTCCCCTTCTCCTCGACGAACTTCTGGATCGCGGCGGCCTGCGCCGGACTATAGCCAAGGCTCGCGAGCGCCTCGACCGCGGTGCGGTTCACCAGGCGCATGGTTCCGCCGCCGACGAGGTTCTTCGTCTTGACGAGGGAGAGCTCGGGCTCGAGGCCGAGCGTGTCGCAGCCCATCAGGAGGCCGATCGTCCCCGTCGGTGCGATCACGGAGATCTGCGCGTTCCGGTAGCCCCAGAGCTCGCCCGACTGGACCGTGTCCTGCCAGGCCTCCTGGGCCGTCTTCACGACCGGCGTGATCCGCGGGTCGTTGAGCGGGATCGCTTCGGCGGCCTTCTTGTGCTTCCCCATCACCCGCAGCATCGGCGCGCGGTTGCGGTCGAACGCCGGGAAGGAGCCGACCCGTCTCGCGATCTCCGCCGACATCGTGTAGCCGTCGGCGGCGAGGATCGCGCTCACGGCGGACGCGAGCGAGCGGCCCGCGTCGGAGTCGTAGGCAAGGCCGTAGTGCATCAGGAGGGCGCCCAGGTTCGCATACCCGAGCCCGAGGGGCCGGTAGTCGTGCGAGTTCTGGGCGATGGTGGCCGTCGGGTAGCTCGAGGCGTCGACGATGATCTCCATCGCGAGGATCATCGTCCGCACCGCGTCGCGGTAGCGCGGCACATCGAGCTGGCCCTTCGCGTCGAGGAAGCGCATGAGGTTGATCGAGGCGAGGTTGCACGCCGTGTTGTCGAGGAAGAGATACTCGCTGCACGGGTTCGAGGCGTTGATGCGCCCGCCGAGGGGGGAGGTGTGCCAGTCGTTCGTGACGTCGTCGAACTGCACGCCGGGGTCCCCGCAGCGCCAGGCCGCGTACGCGAGCTTCCGCCACAGATCGCGCGCCCGGTAGGTCGACGCGACCGAGTGGTCCATCCGGTTGTAGGTCTTCCACTCGCCGTCCTTTCCCACGGCGTCCATGAAGGCGTCGGGGACGCGGACGGAGTGGTTCGCGTTCTGGTAGGCGATCGAGGCGTAGGCTGAATCGGGGTCCGTTCCGTCGAAGTTCGACGAGAACCCCTCCCGAATGAGCGCGAGCGCCTTGTCCTCTTCCCGGACCTTGCACTCGATGAAGTCGACGATGTCCGGGTGATCCATATTGAGGATCACCATCTTGGCAGCGCGCCGGGTGGTGCCGCCGGACTTGATGACACCGGCGAGCGCGTCGAAGGCGCGCATGAAGGAGACCGGCCCGCTCGCGATCCCGCCTCCCGAGAGTCGCTCGTGGCTTCCCCGCAAGGGCGAGAGGTTCGTGCCGGTGCCGCTGCCTCCCTTGAAGAGGCGACCCTCGCTCGTCGCGAGAGCGAGGATCGAATCCATGTCGTCGGTGATCGACTGGATGAAGCACGCCGAGCACTGCGGCGGGTGACGGACCCCGACGTTGAACCAGACGGGGCTGTTGAACGCCGCCATCTGCTGGACCATCAGGTACGAGAGGCTCTCCTCGAGGATCGTCGACTCCTCCGAGGTGTCAAGGTAGCCGAGATCGAGGCCCCGCTGGGCGATCCAGTGGCAGACGCGGCGGATCATCCCCTCGACGGAGCTCTCGCGGCGCCCGTCGATGACGCGGAAGTACTTCGACGCCGCGATGTTGATGGAGTTCTCCGACCAGGTCGACGGCGCCTTGATCCCCTTTTGCTCGAAGACGGTCTTGCCGTCGGCGGAGCGGATCAGGGAGTCGTGGGTCTTCCAGGTCACCGTGTCGAACGCCGTCTTGCCCCGGGGGACGAGCTTCGGGATCGTGATCGGCTCGCGACCGTTGCGCGAGGCCGGCCGCGCCGGTCCAACGTCGGTCGGTGAGCTGACGCGTCGCTTCGATACTGCCATGGAATTCACTCCGAGAGGGCGCCCGATTCAGGCACGAGGAGCCGCGACCGACCCGAGCAACACTCTAGGGGCCCGGGCCCCTTGAAGGTGCCGGGAAGCCCGAGAAACGGCTCCGCCGGAGACCCGTTGCATCGTGAGTTTTCGTCGGTCCGAGTGCTCCCTCGCCATCCTAAGACTCAGTAGAGGCGCCTCCGGGCGCGAGGTAGGAGGCCTGACGTATAAACATGCGGGCTTAAAAAATTCGAACTGCGTTCCGGACGAGCGTGAACGCATTGTTCAGCCCGAAAATCCGGTCTCGGGCGGGATGAGATGCCATTGCATGCTGCACGGCATCGTGACGCCGCACGCGCCGCAGAAAAGGCCCTCTTCCGCGACCCACAGAAACTCTCCGCATCGTTCGCAGCGCCTTGGATCCTCCGGATCGTTGCGGCAGACCATGCCCGGCAACGGAACTTCCCGCGTGAAGAACCCTTTGCTCGAATTGCGCTCTCCGGAGAACGCGATTCGGGGTCTGAGCCACCCTCGCGACCCTTCCGAGCCCGTGTGGTTCACCTCGGCAGATACAACGGAGCAGAATCGATGGACATTCGCGCCGCAGAGGGTTGGAAAACGAGGCAGAAAGGGTTCCGAGAGCGCTAGGGTGATCCCTCCGGGTCTCCCCGGAGGGATCGAGAACGACCGATCCGTGCGGATCTACGCGTTCTTCATCCGGGCGCGCGCGACGTAGCCCTTCTTGTCGAGGAAATACATGTAACCGTTCGCACGCGTAACCTTCTCCGTCCCCACTCGTCCCTTCCGACCGCTCTTGTTGAGCTTCGTGGGGGTCTTCCAGAGGTACCCATCCTTACCGAGGTAGTACAGGTATCCCTTCTCTCGCTTGATCTGCTCCTTTCCAATTCGCTCGGCCATGTGGGCACCTTCACCGGCGGCAAGGAGAGCCCTCCTATTTGAATGTAGGGGCGCATTCACGTCGAAGGAACGCGGATTCCTCGGCGGTAGACCGCGCTCGGACGGGAACCATACCGATAGGGAATCCGGTCCACGGAAGATAGATCGAACGCCGCGAAATCCGCAGATCGCCCCACGGCGATGACGCCAGACTCCGTCGAAGCACCGATGGCGTGGGCCGCATTCACCGTCGACGCGACGATCGCCTCCGCCGGCGTGAGTCGGGCCGAATAGACCGCGTGCGCGAGGACGATCGGCATCGACTCGATCCACGAATTCGGAGAGAGATCCGTTCCGAGGGCGACGCTCAGGCCCTCATCGATCATCTCGCGCCCGGGGCTCCGTCGACGCGCCATCGAGGTGAACGGAGTGGCCGGTAGGAGAACCGCGGTGACGCCCGCGCGACGGAGCTCCCTCCAGTCCGCGCGGGGTGTTTCCAGGAGATGCTCCGCGGAGACCGCGCCCATCGACGCCGCGAGCAGGGCTCCTCCGGTGTAGGCGAACTCGTCGGCGTGTACCTTCCGCCCGAGTCCGAGGCGGCGGGCTTCGCCCAGGATTCTCCGAGATTCCCCGACGGAGAAGAACCCGGGCTCGCAGAACACGTCGCAGTATCGCGCGAGCTTCTGCCGAGCAACGACGGGCAGAGTGCGCCTGAGAATCTCATGGACATAGCGGGCACGGGAGCCCTTCGGGCCCGACGGAACGGCGTGCGCGCCGAGGTACGTCGGGACGAGACGCATCCCGGTCGCGCGGGCGAGCCGCGGGACGAGTCGAAGCAGCCTCAGCTCGCCGGCGTGCGTGAGCGCGTAGCCGCTCTTCACCTCCGCCGTCGTCGTGCCGTTCGCAAGCATCCGGAGGAGGCGGTCCTTCGCCGAGCGGAAGAGCCCCGACGTGGTCGCCGCTCGCGTCCTGCGGACGGTGGAGGCGATTCCCCCACCGTGGCGCGCGATCTCGACGTAGCTCGCACCGTGGACCTTCGCTTCGACCTCATCGCTTCGGTCGCCGGCGAACAGGAGGTGGGTGTGCGCGTCAACGAATCCCGGGACCACGCAAGCGCCCCCGAGGTCGATCGCTCGTCCTCCCGAACGAAGCCGCACGTCCCGTCGGGCGCGCCGGGCGGTCCCGACGAACGCGAACCTCCCTCCGTCGATCGCGAGGGATGCGTTCTCGATGCGCCCGAGCTCCTCGGCGAACGCGCCGACGCGCGGGATCGGTCCCGTCGCGAGACTCGCGAGGTCGTTGATTCCCTCGATCAGGAACTCGGCGCGGATCATGGCTGGCGGATCGTGTGGTCGAGGAGGTCCCGAGCCGCGTGGGACGCCTCGAAGACGACCCGCGCCTCTCCCTCGAGGAGCGAGGTCTCCTTGTAGCGTGAGGAGAAGTGGGTCAGGAAGAGGCTCTGGACCCCCGCTGCTCGAGCGAGCTCGGCGGCTTGGCGTGCGGAGGAATGCCCCCACTGGTTCGCTTCGCGTTCGAGGTCCTGCGCGGCCGTGGCCTCGTGGATGAGGAGCGTCGCGCGCTCGGCGAGCTTGCGGATGGCGTCCGAGGGCGCACTGTCGCCGGAGTAGACGACCGAGCGACCCTCCCGGGTCGGCCCCTGCACGTCGCCCGGGTGGACGACCGCATTGCCGACCCGTACGGACTCGCCTGCCTCGAGGCGCGCGAAGTCTGCGCCTCGGATCCCGAGAGCCCGGGCGCGTTCTCCGTCGAACCGTCCGCGCTTGGGTCCCTCGTCGAGCCGGTACGCGAGGGCGGGGACGGGATGCTCGGCCGTCGAGGTTCGCACCGTGTACCCGTTCAGATCCACGGACTGGCCCCCCGCGAGAGGGTGGATGGTGACTGGGAAGCGGAGCGTGAAGTAACCGAGTTGCAGGACGCGCTCCACGATTTCTCGAGAATCGGGCGGGCCGTAGATGTCGAGGGGCTCGGTCCGGTGGTTGAGGCTCATGCTCTGGATGAGTCCCGGGAGGCCGAGAAAATGATCCCCGTGGAAGTGGGTCAGGAAGACCCGGCGCACCCGCATGAAGGACTGGGAGGAATGGAAGAACTGACGCTGGGTGCCTTCGCCGCAATCCAAGAGGACGAGCTCCCGCTCCGTATCGAGGGCGATCGCGCTCGCCGATCGCTCCTTCGTCGGCCAGGAGCCGGCGGTTCCGAGGAACGTGAGCTGCATCGCGCGAGGGAGAAGACGAGGGGCTTAAGGGGCGCCCGGCGCGCCACGTAAAGGGAGAAGTAGGAGCCGCCGCTCTCGAGCCGACGGCGATGGTGGACTGGGATCTCGTCGAGAGGCGCCGGTCGAAGGGCTGGGACTGGGCCCGGATCGCTTCCGATGAGAAGGTGGGCTTTCAGGCGGACGAAGGTGCGGGGGATCCGGGTCGCGCTCTCCGAGCCCTCTATTACCAGCGCCGATCGAAGGCGAAGCGGCGGTCTTCGACCGACGAAGGCGGCGAGGGCGACAAGGCAGAGGAGCCGAAGCGGCACTCCCGACTCGCCGTCGCCGGCTACGTCCTCGCGCCGGCCTTCGCCATCTGGTTCCTGCTCGCGCTCGCATTCCCTTCACCGGTCGGAACGTTCGTCCCGGCGATCCCGTGGATCGCGCTCCTCCTGGCCGCAGCGGGGTTCCTCCTCGCCTTCGGACTCCTCCGTTCGCTCGAGCGGTGGAACCTACCCCTACGGAACGCGACCATCGTCGGGGTCGCGCTCGGCCTCGTTCTGACCGGAGCCATCACCGTGGCTGCCATCGCCGCGGGATGCCCCACCCTATCGAACGCAACCTCCGCGGCTCCGGTCGGATGGCAGAAAGCCTCGAACCCGATGTGGACCATTGGGGGCGAGCCGGCGCTGTTCTTCTACGGCTCGGTGGCGTGCCCGTACTGCTCGGCCTCGAGCTGGGCCGTCGTGAAGGCCCTCCAGCAATTCGGCACCGTATCCGGGATCCAGTACGATCGATCGTCGACCACCGACGTCTACCCGGGCACCCCGGAGATCATCCTCGCGACCCTCTCCGTTCAGAGCCAGTACGTCGCCTTCCACGTCGCCGAATCGACGAACGACAATCAGATCTCGAGCCCCGCGACCAGCTCGTGTATCGACCAGGCGTACGTGAGCACGTACGATTCCGGCGGCGGCATCCCATTCGTCGCGGCCGGAGGGATCTACGTGCATACCAACACCCTGGTCTCGCCGGGGCAGCTCAGGGTCGACCCGGCGAACGCCAACAGCGCGCCGCTCACGGCGGCGCAGGTCCAGTCGCAGGTCGATTCCGCGAACGGACCAGCGTGGAATGCCATGGCGGCCCAGGTCTACATGTTAGAGGCGATGATCGTCAAGCTGAACCACGGACTTCCCACGAGCGTCGCGAACGATGCGAACGTGCAGCAGTACCTGAACCAGCTCGGCTAGCCCGATGCGCGCCGAGACGCTGCACGCCATCGTCCTTCTCGCGCTCGTCGGCGGCCTCGGCCTTTCGATCTTCGCCGCCTACGAAACGCTCTACCCGTCAGCGCAGTCGGTGTGCAACATCAATCCGTTCTTCTCCTGCTCCAAGGTCGACTCGAGCGCGTACTCGAAGACCCTCGGCGTGCCGGATTGGGCGATCGGCATCGCGGGATTCGTCCTGCTGCTTGCGCTGGACGTCCCGCTCTACCGTACCTGGCGGAGAGACCTGCTGCTCGGGCTCACGCTCGTTTCCGTCTTCGGCGTCGTGATTTCCGCGTACTTCGCCTACGTCGAGCTCGCGATCATCCGGGCGTTTTGCCCCGTCTGCCTCTCCGCCTACCTCGCGAATCTGGTCGCCCTGCTGGGAGCGCTCGCCCTGGTCCTCCAGGGCCGGTCGACGGTCGAGCCCGAGGAGAGGTCCGACGCGCAGCGCGATTCCGTACCGGCGGAATCCGCGGGATCGCGTTAAGGATCGCGAGGCGGGACGACCCGGAACGGGTGCAGCGAAGCCTCGCGTCGCGCGGTGTCGTCCCGGGCGACCGTCGCGTTGGCCTGTCGGATCCGTCGCACGTCGTTCGCGAATTTCTCGAGGTGGTCGCCGCGGATCCCGACGACCATCCGGTCGTCGCCCATCTGCGTGTAGATCCTCGATCCGATGCATCCGATCGAGACCGCGATCGGCGCACCGTGGTTCAACGTCGGCACGACGGCGCACATCGGGCGCCCGTTCATCGGGACCGAGCCCCCTGCGGCCTCCATCGCGTACATCGCCGACTTGGGTCGTGCGAAGAGCAGAACGTCCGTCGGAGGCATGGGGAGCGACCCGAGCGGGCCGTAGGCGACGAACTTCGGTGGGGAGGCATTGCGAGGGATCTTCGCCTCCTCGCCCGGCGCGAGATACCCCTCCTTCTGCATCGTTCCGACGGTTCCCATGAGTCGGGCCCCCACCTCTCCTTCGGGAGCGACGCCGAGGACGAACGCACCGATCTCGCAGGCTTCGTGCTCGCTGAGACCTGCGTAGAACGGCCGCGTGGAGCCCTCAGCGAAGAAGGAGCACACCGAGGGCGCACCGCCGGGATGTACCGCCACTCCTACTGGAGCCTCCTCGAGGTACGAGATCTGCACGGGGGCCCGGTCGAGTTCGAGGTCCTTGGTGAGCTGCGCTGCGATCGCGTGAAGGTTCGGGGACATGGGGTGGCTCCGACCTCGCGAGGCCTCGGGGGGTATGACAGTTTCCATTCGGAAACCGACTCCTTGCGGAGCATGCCGGGGCCCCTCGCTCCCGTTCTCCACCGACGAGAAGCGCCGAGCGGGACGCTCCCCGGGCATGGGTTAAATAGCGAACCTTTCTCGCGCGGAGGGATTCACCATGCCGGCGACAGACTACCAGACCCTGGCCGCGGGGATCGCGATTGCCGGCGGTCTCATCGGCACGGGTCTTGCCCAGTCAGGGATTGGAGCGGCGGGTATGGGCATCTATGCGGAAAAGCCCGAGAAGTTCGGGAACGTCCTCTTCTTCTTCGTCATTCCCGAGACGCTCTGGATCATCGGCTTCGTGCTCGGCATCATCCTGCTGAAGGGCATCCTCGGATAGGGGCGCGGCGTCCCATGAGCCTGGAGCGCCTCGTCGAGGAGGTCCGCCGTCGCTCGGACGAGGACCTCTCCAAGGAACAGGCGCGCTTCGCGGCCGAGGCGCAGAAGCTCCTCGACCTGCGCGCGAACCAGCTCGAGGACATCGGGCGCGATGCGCGGCGTCGCACCGCCATCGAGGAAGCCCGCGTCCGGTCCGGGCGGGTCGCACGGGCGAAGCTCGACGGACGACGCCTCGTATTCGAGGCGCGCGAGGCCGCGGCCCAAGCAGCGCTCCGAGAAATCCGATCGAAGCTCGGCGATCTCGCTGATTCCGACGCCTACGCCCCGCTGCTCCGGCGGATGTACGCCTACGCCCTCGGGAGGCTCGGCAAACCCGTGCGCCTCGCCGGACGCTCGGAGGACGCCCAGCTCCTCCGTGCCCTGGTAGGCCGATCCGGCGGGGCCCCGGGCACTCTCCCGGTCCTCGGAGGGTTCGTTGCGGAGAGTGCCGACGGTTCCCGCCGCCTGGATCTCACGTTCGACGAGCTCCTGCGCCGGCGCGAGGATCGCGTTCTCGAGCTCGCGCGGACCCCCAAACCAGACGGATGAGCGGCTCCCCCTACGCGAGTGCCCTCGGGCGCCTGAAGGCGTACCTCCCGGAGTTCCTCGGCCCGGACTCCTACCGACGCCTCCTCGGGGCACGCGAGCTCTCGGAGATCGCGAAGATCCTCGAGGGGAGCCCGTACGGCCCCGAGATCGTCCGTGCCGCGGCGACCAACCAGGGGGCCGACCTCCTTCAGCTCGGGATCAACCGGACCTTCGTGAGCCGGAACCGCCGGGCCCTCGAGTCCGCCTCCTTCGCCGGGCGCCCGATCATCGCAGCGTACCTCGGCCGCTGGGACATCGAGAACATCACCGTCGTCCTCGGC
>JAKIWU010000025.1 GCA_022749905.1 Thermoplasmata archaeon | reverse complement strand
GCCTCCTGGTGAGGACATGGCTGGCCCCATGGGAGGGGAGGGGGATTAAGGCTATGCCGTCGAGGAGGAGAGGGATTCGCTCGGGACTTTCTGCTCGGGCGATTCGCCGTCCTCGGTCAAGCCGGAATCGCGTCCAAGAGCCCTCGGCCGGAAAGGTGATCGAGGATCGCACGCGTGCACGCTGCAACGTCTCGTCCCGAGGTCTCCACGGTGAGGTCCGGGTTGAGCGGTTCCTCGAAGGGGTCGTCCACCCCCGTCATCTTCGGGACGCCTCCCTCGTGGGACCGGCGGTAGATCCCGCCGGGGTCGCGCTTCTCGCAGACCTCGAGAGGGCAGCTCAGCCAGACCTCCACAAATCGGTCACCGAAGGCGGCGCGAGCCGCCTGACGGGATGTCTCGTAGGGCGTGATCATCGCGACCACGACCGCTGTGCCATGGTCGGCGAGGAGTCGCGCGAGTCGGCTCACCCTGCGCGCTTGCGCTTCGCGATCCTTCCGGGAGAAGCCGAGCTCGGGGAAGAAGGTCTTGCGGACCTCCTCCCCATCCAGGATCTCCGGTCGAAGCCCTCGGCGAGAAAGTTCGGCGGCGACGTTCCGGCCGAGCGTCGACTTCCCTGCGCCCGGCAATCCCTCGAGCCAAACGACGAAGCCTGCGGCGGGGTCGCGCCGCTCCCCCGGCATGGGCCTCCGACCGTCGGCGAGGATTTGATGACTTCGCACGAAACCGCCCTCCGAACGCGACGGCCTTATACTGAGGGGGCCGGTCCGGTTCGTTGGCCGGCTGTCGAAGACCGTGGGTCCGCGAACGCGGCCGAGAGCGTTGACGGCCACCGCGCCCGAACCAGAACTCTCCGTCCCCCCGTTCCGCTCGAAGCCAAGATTCGAGCAACGCCTCCGCCTCCTCCGCGCCCTCGGCACCGGATTCCACGCGGCAAGCCTCACCGCCGCGGCCGGGGTCGTCGCGGTGCTCGGGGCGATAGCCCTCCTCCTCGCGGTCCGTTCGCAAGAAGCGTTCTCGCGCTTCGGACCCCGCTTCCTCTCCGGGACGCTGTGGGACCCCGTGCACGGGGTCTACGGAGCGCTCCCGGCCATCGTAGGAACGGCGCTCACGAGCCTTCTTGCGCTCGCGCTCGCGGTCCCCGTCGCCCTCGGCGTCGCCATCTTCCTCTCGGAATTCGCACCGAGATGGCTCCGTGAGCCTGTCGCAATCGCCGTCGATCTTTCGGCCGCGATCCCTTCGGTCGTCCTCGGGTTCTGGGCGTTCCTCGTCGTCGGCCCGATCATGGGACACACCGTCGAACCGACTCTCGCCGCGTTCACCGGCGGCACGGGGCCGTTCGCCGGAACTCCGACCGGCTACGACGTCCTGACCGCAAGTGTGGTCCTTGCGATCATGATCGTCCCTACGATCGCCGCGATCTCCCGAGCCTCGCTCTCTGCGGTACCGAGGGTACAACGCGAGGCCGCGCTGACACTCGGTGCGACCGGGTGGGAAGCGACGCGCACCGCCGTCCTTGGTCCAGCACGGCTCGGGATCGCCGGAGCCGTCCTTCTGGGGCTCGGACGCGCCGCGGGGGAAACGATGGTCGTCGCGATGACGATCGGCAACATCTACCAGGTGCCGACCTCCCTGTTCTCGCCGGGCCAGTCGATCGCGAGCGAGATCATCGGCCATCTCGAGTCCGCACTCCCGGGGGAGCAGAGCGGTCTCTTCGCGCTCGGCCTGCTGCTCCTCGCCATCACGATCCTCATCAACGTCGGGGCTCGCGCCCTTATCTGGAACTTCTCGAGCACGACCCCGGCTCGGAGGGGACCCGTGGGCCGGCGGACCGCCGCGTTGCGGGCGCTCGAAGAACGGAGCACAGGATCCCCACCCGCGGCCGCTTCCGCGGGAGCCGGTGGAACGGGCGAGCTCGGCGTCTCGACGGTCCGTCGAGGCGCGGCGAGACCGGGTGCGGCCCGTCGATGGAAACACCGAACGATGGTCGCCGTCGCCGGACTCGCCACGATCCTCGCGTTGGTCCCTCTTGTCGCGATCGTCGGGACCGCGTTCGTGCAGGGCGGAGGCGCCGTGATCCACCCAGGGTTCTACACGCGGGAGCTTCCTGCGGCGTGCAATCCGACCGGCGGGAGCCGGTGCCCGCTCGGGGGGATCGGGCCCGCGATCCAAGGAACGATCCTCCTCCTCGCCATCGCCGCGGCGGTCGCGATCCCCGTCGGGCTTCTCGCCGGGATCTACCTTGCGGAGTACGGCCGAAATCGGCTCGGTCGCGTTCTGAGCTTCTTCACCGAGGTCATGGCCGGGATCCCGTCGGTCCTCATCGGCGTCTTCGTCTTCCTCCTCCTGATCGCGACCGATCCGACCGTCACCTACAGCGCCCTCTCCGGGGGCTTTGCGCTCAGCATCCTCGTCATCCCGATCGTCACGCGCGTGACCGAGGACGCTTTGCGCGCCGTGCCGGTCCACGAACGCGAGGCCGCCGCAGCCCTCGGCTATCCGAAGCACCGGATCACCCTTCGCGTCGTCGTACGCTCGGCCCGGACCGGAATCGTGGTCGGGATCCTCCTCGCGCTCGCGCGTGCGGGCGGGGAGACCGCGGCCCTCGTCTACACAGCGTTCGGGAGCCCGTTCTTCCTTCAAGGGCTCGACCAACCGGTCGCCTCGCTCCCCGTCCTCATCTACAAGTACGGGTTCGTGAGCCAGTATGCGAACTGGTCGGCGGATGCGTGGGGGGCGACGCTGATCCTCCTCGTGATCCTGCTCCTCCTCTCGCTCGCGACCCGCCTCGCGGCACGCGCACCATCGACCGACCAGGGGAACGCGTGACGACCAAGCTCGAGCTCGCGGAGCTGAGCGCCTGGTACGGGCCGAAGCAGGTGCTCTACGATCTCTCCTTCACCATTCCCGACGGAGCGGTCACGGCGGTCATCGGTCCGTCCGGGTGCGGCAAGACTACGTTCCTGCGCTGTCTGAACCGCCTGCACGACGCCGCACCGGGGGCCCGGACAACGGGACGGGTCCTCCTCGACGGGGTGGACGTGCGCCGGCAGGACGAGATCACGGTACGGTGCCGGATCGGCATGGTGTTCCAGAAGCCCACGCCGTTCCCACACCTCTCCATCTACGACAATGTCGCCTCGGGCCTCCGTCTCCTCGGCGTGCATCGCCGGGAGGAGCTCGACCGAGGGGTGTGGGAGAGCCTCGTCCGGGCCGGCCTCTGGGAGGAGGTACGCGAGAACGTGGATGCCCCCGGAACGAGCCTCTCCGGCGGCCAGCAACAGCGCCTCTGCATCGCACGCGCGATCGCCGTGCGCCCCGAAGTCCTCCTCATGGACGAGCCCTGCTCGGCCCTCGACCCGATCGCGACCGCCAAGATCGAGGGGTTGATCACCGAGCTCAAGCGCGAGTACACGGTCGTGATCGTCACCCACAACCTCGCGCAGGCTCGGAGGCTCGCGGACCGGACGGCGTTCTTCTACCTCGGGAAGCTCGTGGAGTACGACCGGACCCCCGAGCTCTTCGAGCACCCGAAGGAGGCGCTGACGGAGAACTACGTGGCCGGACGGTTCGGGTGAACGGGCGGGGGCCGCGGCAACCTATCGGCAGCGCGGAGGCGTTCGAGCAGCGGAGCCAGCGCGAGCCGCACCTGCGCCATCGAGTCGCGCTCGCGCAGCGTGAAGGTTCCCGTTTCTGAGGTCCCGGGCACGATCGACGGTCCGTCGACGGTCACGCAGAACGGAGTTCCAGCCTCGTCCATCCGGGCGTAGCGCTTCCCGATCGTGCCCGCGGAATCGTACTCGGCGCGGATCCCCTCCACGCGGAGGGCCTCGTACACTTCCCGGGCCTTCGGTCCGTGATCCTTGGTCCGCAGGGGGAAGATTCCCACCTCGACCGGCGCGAGGAAGGACGGCAGCTTCCAGATCGTGCGCTCGCCTGCGACCGTGAGGCCGCAATCCGCGAGCGCCCAGAGCGTCCGATCGATCCCGAGCGTGACCTCGAGGACGTGGGGCACCACGCGCTGTCCGGCCTCGGTCGCGAGGCTGAGGTCCTTCCCCGATCCTTCCGCGTGCCTCCGGAGATCGTAGTCCCCGCGGTAGTGCACCGCGCCCACTTCACGGTAACCGCCGAGAGAGTCCAGCCGGACCTCCACATCGAACTGGAGGCGATTGTAGAACGCCCGCTCCTTCTCGGACTTCTCGAGGAAGCGGACCGACGCGGCGGGAAGTCCGAGCTCGCTCGTGAGAAATCGGTAGAGTTGGACGAGGTGGAACACGAAGAACTCCGGAAGTCCGCCCTCCCCCACGAGAGCGCCCGCCGTGATCCGCGCGGGGTCGGAGCGTCCTTCGCTGCGTCGGTCGGCCCGCAGCACCGGGATCTCGACGGAGCGGACGGTCTCGAACGGAACCGGGAACCCCGCGGGGTCGAAGAAGATCTGCAGCTCCGCCTGGGTGAACGAGCGCATCCGGAACAAGAGCTGCCGAGGCGCGATCTCGTTGCGGAACGCTCGGCCGATCACGGCCACCCCGAGGGGTAGCGCCTTCCGTCCCACCTCGCACATGCGGTCGAACGCGAGGTAGCTCGATTGTGCGGTTTCGGGACGTAGGTACGCTCGCTCGCCGCCCTGGGCGCCGAAGGCGACGCCGAACATCATGTTGAACGGCTTCGGAACGGAGAGGCGGTCCGAGCCGCACTTCGGGCATTTCGGATGGGCCTCCGCGAGAAGGCCGGCGATCTCGGCGGGGGAGAGGCCGTCGACCCCGTCCGGTCGGACCTTCTCGAGCACCGTGTCGGCGCGGAAGACCGAGGCGCACTGTCCGCAGAGGATCTCGGGGTCCGTGAAGTTCTCGAGGTGACCCGAGGCCCGGACGACCGCCTCGGGGAGAAGTTCGGAAGGCTCGATGAGGTAGTAGTCCTCGGAGAGCCCGAGAAACCACGCCGCCCAGGCCTCCTCGATCCGGCGCTTGAGCGCGGCGCCGAGGGGCCCGTAATCGTAGAGACCCTGGGCGCCGCCGTAGATCTCCGCCGAGGGCCAGAGGTAGCCGCGCCGCCGAAGGAGAGCGAAGAGAGCGTCCGACTTCACCCCGGCCTCCGTCGCGGGGAACCGGTCCCCGGTCGGACGATAAGATGTTCGGTGGTACGGCTCACGAGCTGGTACTCGGGGTCATCCGCGGGTAGCCGGACGACGATGGGACGAACCGACCCGCCCGGTTGGATCCGGGCCACCTCCGGCTCTCCGAGCAGCTTCCACGGCTCGAGGCATGCGGCCTTCACGAGGAACCCTGGCGGCACGGGTCGACCGCCGAGGCGGGCGGCCACGTACGCGAACTCGAGCTCCCGCCAGATCGAGGGAGCGTGGAACATCGCGTTGTCGGTGCCGAGGATGGTGGGGACGGAGAGTTTCGCCAGGAGGGCGAGGTCCGGGCGCTTCCCAAACAGGGCGTTCGATCGCGGACAGACCGCGACGGTCGCTCCCGAGGTCGCCACGGCCCTGAGATCCTCCTCGGTCGCCTCCGAGAGGTGGACGAGGAGGTCCGGCCGGGGATCGAGGTACGTGCCGGGGTCCTCTCGGACGTTCTCGCTCGCGTGAAGTCCGAAGAGCTTGTGCGCGGCGCGGCACGCTCGTGCTACCGTGGTGCGACTTTCCGGCGGTTCCTCGAGAGCGGAGGACAGTCCGATCCCATCAGCCTCCTTCAGGACCTCCGCGAGCTCCGACGGAACCACGGGCCTCTGGAGAGGACGACCGAGCGCGACGACGCGGATGCCGGACCTCCGCGATGCCTGTCGCAGCAACCGGACACCCTCGGTCCCCTCCTCGCGGAAATCGATCGTCGCCGCCGTCCCCTCGCGTCGCATGCGATCCAGAGCGAGAGCCATCGCGGCAATCTTGTCGGCGGTACTGGCGGCCGCCAGCAGGCGGAACTTCCAGCCATCGGGGGGTCGGACGAGGGGGGCGAGGGGCCCGGGCGGGGGCTCTCGCGTGGCGACGGCATCCCCCAGGTGGGTGTGGCCGTTCACCGGCGGAGGGACGACGATACCATGCACCTTCCGCGCGGACCCGTGCGCCGATTCGGTCCCGAGCTTCCCGACCTCGACGACCTCCGCGCCGCGAAAGCGTACGTAGCCCGAGCGAGGGCCGTCGAGGTCGACAATAGCGCCCTCGACGATCACGGCGTCCCCGCGGTTCGGGAGCGGGCGCCGAGTATGAAGGATTGGCTCAGCCATTCGACGGCCAAACCGATAAGACGCAAGGAGCGTCCGGAGCCGCGTGAACCGCGGATCCGGGCTGACCCCCTCGCTGGACCTTCTCGTAGCGGGTCACACGAATCTCGATCGCTTCCTCAGCGTGAGAACGCTCCCGAGCCCGGACCGGACCGCTCCGCTCCTCGACAGTCGGGTGGAACTCGGGGGGACCGCGGCGAACATCGCCATCGCTGCGAGCCACTGGGGGGTCCGTACGGGGATTGCGAGTCGGGTCGGTCCGGACTTTCCCGAGGACTTCGTGCGGACGTTCCGCCGCGCCGGGGTCGACGTCCGGGGCCTCGAGAGGGTCCGAGGGGAGCGAACGCCGACCGCTTTCATCGTGACGGCTCGGAGCGGGTCGCAGATGACGCTCATCGATCAGGGAGCGATGGCGGACGCGTCGACCGCCCGGCTCCCGCGTCCTCTCATCGTGGCGGCCCGCTGGGTCCACCTGACAACAGGCGATCCCGACTACCAGCTGCGCATCCAGGCAGTGTGTCGGAGGCTTGGGCGCCCCGTCGCCGCGGACCCCGCGCAGGAGATCCACTATCGCTGGGACCGGCGTCGGCTTCGGACCTTGTTGAGTGGGGCGGAGATACTCTTCGGGAACGCCCACGAGATTCGGAGAACCATCGCGCTCCTCGGCGCCTCCGGGATTTCCGGCCTCCTCGAGACCGTCCCGCTCGTCGTGGAAACGCGCGGAACTCAGGGGGCCGCCGCCTACACGAGGGAGCGCACCATTCTCCGAGCCGCGGAACGGCCGAAGCAGATCCGAACTCTCACCGGGGCGGGGGATGCGTTCCGGGGCGGGTTCTACGCCGGTTGGCTGAGTGGTCAACCTCTCGAGCGAAGCCTGGTCGCAGGACTCCGATCGGCGCGATGCTGGATCGAGGACAGGGCGCAATTCGTCCGACACAAAAACCACGCGAGGCCAGAAAGGACGGGAGACCAGCCCCGGCGTTCTCGACCGTCCCGAGGCGGACCATGAAGATGCGACCTTTCGGGCGCCTCCTCGGCTGGGAGACGGCGGTCCGTCGCGTCTCGCAGGCCATCGAGCCGATCACCCGCACGGAGGAGGTGTCCGTCTCCCTTGCCGTCGGCCGTACCGCCTCGCGTGCCTACCGAGCCAGATCTCCGGTCCCGCCGTTCGCGCGGGCCACTTGGGATGGCTACGCCCTACGGGCGCAATCCACGCGCGCCGCTCGAGCGGATCATGCGGTCCGATTTACTCTCGTCGGGGAGGTGTTCGCCGAAGCGGCCTTTCGAGGTCGACTCGGGCCGTTCGAAGCCGTCGCGATCGCCACCGGAGGCGCGCTGCCTGCGGGCGCCGACGCCGTGGTCCGGTTCGAGGACGTTCAGATACGTCGCGGGAACCTTGAGGTCCGGACCCCGCTCCGCCGTGGGGACCGGCTCGCGCAACGCGGGGAGGACCTGCGGGCGGGGTCGCTTGTAGTGCGCTCAGGACAGCAGCTCACCGCACCCGACCTCGGGGCGCTCGCGCTCACCGGACAAGGCCGGATCGCCGTCTGGGCTCGACCGGTCGTCTCGATCCTCCCCAACGGGAACGAGCTCGTCGCCCCCGGCGGTCGTCTCAAGCCCGGATCGATCTTCGAGGCGAACAACGCGACGCTCGCGGCCGTCGCGGCAGCGAGCGGATGCGAGGCACGACCCCTGCTACCCGTCCGAGACGACCCGCGAGCGATCGAGGTGGCCCTGCGACGCGCGCTCGCCGCGAGCGATCTCGTGCTCGTCACCGGGGGGAGCTCTGTCGGGGAGCGGGATTTCCTCCCGTCGATCTTCCCGAAGCTCGGGAAGCTCCTCTTCCATGGGATCGCCATCCGACCCGGAAAGCCGACACTCGCTGTCCGCGTGGGCAAGAAGGTGGTGGTCGGGATGCCTGGGCATCCGACCTCCTGCCTCTCGAACGGGTACTGGCTTCTCCTCCCGGCACTCCGGAAGCTTGCCCGGCGTACCGGGCCGGGCTGGTCGCACGCCTCCGTCCAGCTCACCGTCGACGTGGACCTACCCACCTCCTCGATGGCGACGGTGATCCCCTTCGACGTCTCCCACGGGCACGCGCGACCCACCTTCCGGGATTCCTCCGCGATCACAAGTCTGGGGCGAGCGAACGCGTTCCTCGTTTGGCCCCCCGGACGGCCGATGCCGGTGGCTCGGCAGATCCTGACGGTGAACCTTCTTCCCTATCCCCTCGGTAGAGCCCCCGGGGTCTGAACGGCCCAGGGGACACGTGGCCCCTGTCCGCCTGCGGCCGCGAACCGATATCTACGACCGCGCGGTTGGAACATCGTGCGGGATCGCTACGGCCGTGAGGTCAATGACCTTCGTATCTCGCTGACCCAGCGGTGCAACCTCCGCTGCGTCTTCTGCCACATGGAAGGGCAGCCGGTCTCCCAGAGCGAGCTCACGCCACGGCAGATCGAGACGATCGTCCAGGCGGCAACGCGCGTCGGGATCCGGCGTGTCAAGCTCACCGGAGGCGAACCGACACTTCGCTCGGACATCGTCGAGATCGTCCAGAGGATTCGACCCCACGTCACCGATCTGTCGATGACCACGAACGGCCTGCGTCTCGCCGACCTTGCCCGACCCCTCGCCGAGGCAGGTCTGAACCGGGTGAACGTGAGCCTTCCGAGTCTCGATCCCGCTGTCTACAAGGAGCTCACCGGCGTCGACGGCGTGGAGCGAACGATCGCCGGGATTCGCGCGGCGGCCGAGTCCGGGATGCATCCGATCAAGCTCAACGTGGTCGCGTTGTCCGGTTCGACCGCCGAACGTTCCTCGTTCGACCCGCTGATCGCCTTCGCCCAGGAGGTCGGAGCCTGGCTCCAGGTGATCGAGTTCGAGAACGTCTCGGGACGCGTCGACCCGAAGGTCTACCGGGAGCTCCACTCCGAGCTCGGCCGCCTCTCGGAGGTCGCCGCGGCGCGCGCGTTCCGGACCGAGCATAACCCGCTGCACCAACGGCCCCGCTACAGCTTCGAGTGGGGTGGGCGCCCCGTCACCGTCGAGGTCGTCCAGCCGGTCGAGAACCCATCGTTTTGCATGGCGTGCCACCGCCTCCGGCTCACCTCGGACGGGAACCTCAAGGGCTGTCTCATGACGAACGCGGGCCTCGTAGACCTTCGTCCTGCGCTCGCAACCTCGGAACCCGTCGCGGCGGTCGCCAAGGCGTTCGAGACGGCGATCGGCCGACGCCGGCCGTTCTTCACCGGGCCCGAGACGCCCCAACCCTCCGAGCCGTCCCTCGAGGACCCCCTCGACGCGTGGGTTCCGCTCCCTGTCCTCGGTAGCCCTGTCTCCGAGATGGGTTGGCACTAGACCCAACGGAATCGATTAATTCCCGGTTCCCATCGCCAGAGTGTGAACCGTTCCGATCTCTCCGTCGCGATCCTCTCCATCGAGGGGACGAACTGCGACGCCGAGCTCGAGACCGCGATGCGGACGCTCGGGGCGCGCGCCGAGATCGTCCACCTCAAGCAGTTCGAACACCGCGACGTCGAGCCCGCGCTCTACCGCACCCTCCGTGACTACCACCTCCTCCTCTTCCCCGGCGGCTTCTCCGGCGGAGACTATGTCCGTGCGGGCGCCATCTTCGCGGCTCGGGTCCGTGCCGCGATCGGCCCCGAGCTCGAAGCCTTCATCCAGAGCGGTCGCACCGTCGGAGGGATCTGCAACGGCTTCCAGATCCTCACCGAGCTCGGACTGCTTCCCGGCCGGCGGGGTGGGCGCCTCGGCTCCCCGGACGCTGCCCTCATGTCGAACGATTCCGGCCACTACGAGTGCCGGCCGACCTTCGTCGCCTGGACGGGCGGCGGATTCGGCCCGCTCCGCGCGCTCGCGCCCGGTACGCGCTTTCTCTTCCCTTCGGGCCACGCCGAGGGGAAACTCGTTCTCGGGGGTCCCCCCGGCGAACGGCGCGCCGAGCTCGAGGCGTCCGGCCAGATCCTCTTCCGTTGGGTAGCCCCCGACGGATCCCCCGCCACCTACCCGTGGAATCCGAACGGGTCCGAGGGGAACATCGCAGGGTTGACGAATCCCGAGGGGAACGTCTTCGGTCTCATGCCGCATCCCGAACGCGCGTTCTTCCGCGCTCAGGCTCCCGACTGGACCCGGACCGGCGGAGCCGACGGCCCGGGGGACGGACAACGGTTCCTCGACGCGGTGCTCCGCCATGCCGAGCGGGCGAGCTAGCTCCCCCCGAGCTCACGCGCGCTCTGCGGAACTCCCAGACCTGAAGCGTCTCGCCCTCCAAGCGCCGCTCGGCGACCGTCCGGACGCTCCCGGAGCGTCGCGACCAGCCCCGTGCGAGGGCAGCGAGGCGCGGGGCGGGTTGCAGGGAGGAGACGATCACGTAGGCGGTACCGTCCTCCGTGAGGAGCTTCGGGAGCCGGGTGATCAACCTTCGCATCGCCTTCGTGCCGTCGGGGCCACCATCGAGAGCGAGGTTCACCCAGGGGTCTGGGTCCCTCTCCGAGGGTTTCGTCGGAAGGTACGGGGGATTCGCGAGGATCCGGTCGAAGCGGCGCAGCCCGTCGCCGAGGTCGGACCGGACGACTCCGACGATGAGTCCCTCGTTCCACGCCCGGGTCTGGAGGAGGCGGAGCGCCGCCGGGTTCAAATCGGCGCCGACGACCCGCCAGCCCGAGCGGGCCGCCTCGAGCGCGGCCCATCCTGCGCCGCAACCGAGATCGAGGAGCCACGCGCCCCTTCCTCCCCGGGCGAAGGGGAGGAGGAGAAAGGTGTCCTCCCGGGGCCCATAGACGGAATGGGGCGAGGCGAGCGCGCTGCTCACGGGGTCCGAGGCCCTTCGCGGGCGATTCACAGGGGAGCCTTTTTGTCCCATCGGGCGTTACCGGAACGTGCTGAACACCTACATGCCACGTCTCGTCTCTTCTCCAATCAAGATCGGCATCACGGGGATGCCCGGCTCGGGCAAGACGCAGACCCTCCTACGGATCATCCAGCTCCTCGAGCAGGAGGGGGTAAAGGTCGGGGGCATGGTGACCGAGCCCATCATCGAAAAAGAGCGACGCCAGGGCTTCCAGATCACGAACTGGCTCACGAAGGAGCACGAGGTGTTCGCGCGCGAGGGGCTGAAGTCGCGCGTCCATTCCGGGAAGTACGGCGTGAACCTCGCGGCGCTCGAGGGGCTCGGTGCCCGCTCCCTCGCCGAGGCGCGGAGCTCGGCGGACGTGATCGTGATCGACGAGGTCGGCAAGATGGAGGTCGAGAGCGAGGCGTTCACGAAGTCGGTCGTTGAGACGCTCGATACCGACAAGTCGATCGTGATGACGCTTCATAAGAAATCCCGCAATCCCCTCCTCCAGGACATCCGACGGAGGGACGAGCTACGACTTCTCGAGGTGACGCCGGTGAACAAGAACCTGCTCGCGTTCAAGATCGTCGGGCTCCTGACGGGAAAGGCGCACTAGCGGCCGTCACGCCCTCCCGTGAGGGCGGCACCGATCTCCTTCTTCCACCCTCAGCGGGCGAGCGCGGTCCCGCCCCGAGGGCGCCGATCTTCTACAATGCCGCCATGGCGGCCGATCGGGACCTCTCGGTCGCGGTCGCCACCGCCTTGGCCCAGGACGGGCGATCGCTCCGCGCGTGGGAGATGCTCTCGGCGACCGGCGTCCGGGGGCTGAGAGTCCTCAACGAGGCCGCCCTGTTCGGCTCGCTCCTCCTCACCGAACGGAACCCCGACGCCTTCTCCGTACTCGACGCGAACGCGCGATCGTTCGCATCACGGGGCGCGAGCGCGGCACGCCTCGATGCGCACGGGAGCGTCCCTGGGGCTCCCTTCGACTGGGTGGACCTCGATCCTTACGGATCACCCCAGCCATTCGAGGATTCCCTGTTCGGGGCCGCGCGCGAGGGCTCGGTCCTCGCCGTGACCGCGACCGACATGCGCGTCCTCGCGAGCGTCGACCGGGCGACCTGCGAGCGACGGTACGGCGCCCGCGGCGTCCCGGGCCGGCTGGGACCCGAGGGGGGCCTCCGCATCCTCCTCGCGTGGCTCGATCGGAGCGCGGGCAAGCGCTCGCTCGGGATCCGACCGCTCCTCGGGTACGTGCGGGACCACCACGTCCGCGCCTACGTCCGGCTCGAGACGCGGTCCGACGCTGCGACTCCGCCGATCGCCGTGATCCGCGGTTCCGAGTTCCAGGGCCCGCCCCTCCCGGGGGAGGGACCGTTCGGACCGTTCTGGCTCGGGCCCCTCTTCGACCGAGCGCTCGTGCGGAGGCTCGGGGTGCCCCCTACCGCGGCGCGCTCCGCCGAGGTCGCGTCGCTCCTCGGGCGGTTCCAAGGCGAGGTCGAGATCGATGCGCCGTTCTTCTACGAATCGAATGAGCTCGCACGGCGCCTTCGGCTCCGAGAGCCGCCTCCCGTCGATCGCGTCATCGCGGCGATCCGGGACGCCGGATACGCCGCCGCGCGGACCCACGTCCGGACGGGAGCGTTCCGGACCCGGGCCCCACGATCCGAGGTAGAAGCGGCCGCTCGAACAGTAGCAGCGGGGAACGGCGCCGGGTCCTAATCCCAGAACGCCCGCGTGCGCGCGTAACTCCGCTCCGCCTTGAGGATCTCGAGGACCAACGCGGATTCGTCTCGATACGGCCGTGCGAGGATCCGCCGTGCCGTGTCCGGGCCGATGCCCCGGCCGGCGAGACAGAGAAGCGCGCGGGTCCCGTAGTGCGCGAGGAGCTCCGCGGAGGTGTACCCCTGTCGGACCAAGGCGGGAAGGCTCTCGGGCAGCCGACGGGCCGGCACCCCGCGTTTCGGTGGGGTCGTGCGTGCCTTCCACTTTCGCTTGGCGTAGCGGACGATG
>JAKIWU010000024.1 GCA_022749905.1 Thermoplasmata archaeon | reverse complement strand
GCTCAGTTCCGGCGAGATCGAGCTCGCCGTGCTCGCGCTCGCACTCGAGACGGTCGTGCTCTTCCTCCTCGCCATCGCCTGGGCCCGCCGGACCGTTCGGGAGCGCTGAGCGATGGAGACCGCTCTCCCGACGCCCAAGGCGCCCCTGACGGGCAGCGTGGTGCCTGCGTTCGCGATCATCGGCTGGCGGTGGATCAGCCGGAACCCCGCCTCGACGATCGCGCCGATCCTCCTGCCGTTCATCTTCCTCCTCTTCCTCCGCCTGATTGCTCCGACGGCCCTCTTCCCTCTCGAGATCATCGGGGCGATGTTGTTCACCACCCAGAACGTGGGGAGCTGGGTCCTCGGTGACTCCGCGACCTGGCGGATCGAGGCCGGTCTCCAAGATCTCTTCGTCGCCTCCCCGATGGGCAAGGTCCGCTATCTCTTCGGGATCGCGCTCTCGAACCTCATCCCCGCGGCGCCGGCGCTGATCGTCCTCGCCGTTCTGCTCGCTCTCGTCGGCCCCCCGATCTCCCTCGGAGCGTGGCTCGTTCTCGGCTCCTGTATCTTCGTGCTCTGGGTCCTCTTTTCCGCGCTCGGGATCGCGATGTCGAGCCGGCTACGGAGCCAGCGGGAGATCTGGCCCGTCGGGAACCTCATGTTCACGATCCTCGGGATGATGGCGCCCTTGTACTACCCGCTGAGCTACCTGCCCCCCGTCTGGCAATCGGCCGCCCGCTTCCTTCCGACGACGTATGCCGCCCTCTTGGTCCAGGGCGCAACGGGGCTCGTCCCGGCCTCGCCCGCCTCGATGCTGTTCGACGCGGCCCTTCTCGTCGTCTCCGCCCTCGTGGGCATCGTCCTCGCCCTTCGGCTCTATCGGTGGCGGGACGGGTGAGACGCCCCGGGCCCGTTTCGCGAGGTCTCGTAAGGTTCAAGCGCTCCGCCACCTTGGAGAATGTGGTGCTTCCTCGGGACAGCTCGCCCTCCGACGACACGACGCCGTGGCGTAGGGCCGAACTCGATCGCGCCTCCTCGATCCTCCCCCGTAGCGTCCTTGGGGGGGGATAACTACCTCAGACATGGGCAACAGCGAATTCGACGAGATCCTGAGCGCCCTCGACCGGGAGACCGCTCGCATCCGGGTACGCGCCGAACCGCGACGCTACAACAAGCCGGCCACCGTGATCTCGGGGTTCCCGACCGGTGTCGACCTCGAGGAGATCACCCGTTCCCTGAAGAACCGCCTCGCGACCGGGGGGTCGGTCGTCGACGGGGAGGTCTACCTCCAGGGCGATCACCGCTCCCGCATCCGCGACGAGCTCGGGAAGCTCGGGTTCGACCCGGAGACGGTCGAGGTCTCGAACGCGCAGCTCCCGAAACGCGGGCGCCACGGGTAGCGGAGGGGGCGCTCCTCCCCGAGCGGTCCGGCGCGCCTTATCTCCCGCACGGTCCTTGGATTCGGGATGACCGCGCGCGCCGCGGAATCCTCCGGCTCCCGACCGCATCCGAACCGATGTCGATGCGGTCACTACCCCACCGCGCACATGCGCACGTCGCCCACCGAACCGTCCCATCCCGACGGCAGCTACCAGCTCGTCCCGGAAGGCCCGTGCGCACTCTGCGGGGAAGGCGCATGCTCCCGCTTCGCTCCAGGACCGTGACGCGCTCCCGGGCATCGCCTCCGACGGCGCTCCTCGCCACGCTCGTCGTCACGATCGTCCTGGTTTGCACGATCCCTCCTCGCGGAGGAGGTCCGTCCGTGGATCCACCACGGGACGGGCTGGCGACATCTCACCCCGCGGCGTTCTCGCCCCCGGGCGTCATGCCCTCGACGGACAATGCGCTCTTCGTCACCACCACGGACCCCGCGATCGTCCCGAACACCGGAGTCGAGACCAACATCACCGGCTTCGCTGCCCGAGGCCTACCCCAGGACAGTTCGTTCCAAGTGGGGGTGGTCGAACCGATCGGCGCCTACGACGCCGTGTTCGGGATCTTCGAGAACACCTCGTTCGGTCCCCTCGGATTCTTCGAGGTGTACACCGTCCCGGGGAACCAGTTGGTCCATCTCTCGTACAGCTCGTCGGTTCTGATCGTCCCAGGGGCGGGCTACGAGTTTCGCCTCGCGACGCTGGGGGGCACCCGGTGGAACCTCACCGTGAACGGCGCACCCTTCGCCTCCAGAGCCTCCGGCTCCTCGTTCGATTTCGGCGTGGCCAGTGCGACGTCGACCGTGGGCCTGAGCTTCTCCGAAGTCGCCCTCGGCGACTCGCTGGCCGTCGTTCCCCCGGTCGTCACGGCGACGGTGGCGCTCGCGTTCGCGACCGCCTCCGGGTGGTATCTCCCGATGAACGGTGCCTCGTCCTTCCGTGGCAATCCCTCCCCCCTCTGGGGCGTGCAGGGGCGCAACCAATCCGGGAAGCTCGCGCCCGGCGAGATCCGCAGCGGGACCACGGTTCCCGTGGCGGCGAACGGAACGGGGCTCTGGTCCGGCCCGCCGGTTCCGATCCAGATCCACGCGGCGCTCTCCGTAGCGCGGGCGGTCGCGACGACCGTGATCCTTGCGAACGCCTCGGTCCTCGACGGATCGGGCCGTCCGCTCGCCGGTGTCCCGCTGGTCGTCTCCGACGCGCTCGGCGGTGCGGAGGTGAGCGGGGTCACGACGGATGCCAGCGGGAACGCGCAGCTCGGCTTCCTCACGCCGAACGTCTCGAAGGCCGCGGACGACCTCGTCCGGATCTCCTCGGGGATCCTCGGCTATGTCGGCTCCGCCGGGACGGTCCTCTCGCTCGTCCCCGCCGTGCGGCTCGTGATCACCGCAACGCCGTCGAGTCCGACCGTCGCCGTGGGCGCCTCGATCGGTCTCACCCTGCGCGCGACCGACGCCGGCGGCGTTCCCTCGCCCTTCCCTCCGTTCGAATTTGCGACGGGGGTCGGCGGCTGGGTTTCGTTGAGCTTTGGGGTCGGGGGGGTGGACGGCACGCTGCCGTTGAGCTTCGAAGCCGGGACTGTCCCCGGTCTCGTCAACGTCACGATCGACGTGATCGAGCCCGGTGTGTGGGGCCACCTCGTCGTGACGGTGCACATGGTCCGAGCTCCGCTCCCGTGGTACGCCCCCTTCGAGCCGGAGCTCCTCGGGGGCAGCGCGATCGCGCTCCTGGCCGCGCTCGTGGTCCTCCTCCGGCGGAAGGGGAAGTTCCCCGGCCCGCTACCGCCGCTCTCCTTCCTCGAGGGGAAGGGAACCGACGATGGGGCGATCGCCCCCCAGGACCGCGTGGATCCCCCGGGCCTCGCTCCCTAGCCGTATGCCGTCTTGAGGAGGTATTCCTTGAACAGCGTGAGCCGACCGTCCCAGAAGCGGAAGTGCCACGAGCGCGCCTCCTCTCCGTCCTCGGTGTTCGGCCAACCCGCGTGCTCGAGCGTGACGTCGACGCCCTCCGGAGACTCCTGGAACCGCACGTAGACCGTCGACGGATGCCCCTTCGCCGCGCCGACAGCGGCGTCGTACTGCGGCGGTGGGATCCAGGTGAACTCGACCTCGTGTTCGGGGGTCAGTCGGACGATCGAGCCCTTGCTCGTGAACGGGATCGTCTCGGAGTCGAACGTGAGCTCGTACCGTCCGCCGGCCTCGGGGATGACCGACGCAGCGTCGCAGAGCCAACCGGAGAGGCTCTTCGCCTCGAGGAACGAATTGTAGATCATCGCGAGCGGGAGGGGGATCGTCACTTGGATGAGGATCGCGTCGAGGTCGTCTGCGGGCACGGGGCTCCCCGTCGTGCTGAGGGTCATACGGTTTGCGGACGGGCGCGCGAGCGCGCTCGACTCTCTCTTGGGACCACGCGATCCTCCTCGCTCCGACGTAGGGGCGGGCTCGGTGCGGATTTCGCCTCCTCGGCCGGCTCCGCCCCTCGAACCCCTCCCCTGAGCTCATCCGCATGTGGGCGCTCGCCGCGGGTCGCGGGTCGACCGCGAGGGGATTGAGCGCACGTTCTTCCGTCGTAGGACACCCGCCATCCGAGGCCCCTTCGGCGGACCCGTGGTGGAGGGGAGCGTCGCCCGCCTCGAGAAGATCGAGCTCGGAGGCGTGGAGCAGTGGATCCTCGTGCGGGGGATGGACCCCGGCGCCCCGATCCTGCTCTCCCTTCACGGCGGCCCGGGGGACGCCCAGATCCCGTTCGCCCGCAGGACCCAGGCCGAGCTCGAACGTGCGTTCATCGTCGTGAACTGGGACCAGCGCGGGTCCGGCCTCTCCTACCGAAGGGACGCACCTCTGAGCGCGCTCACGCTCGATCGGCTCGTCGAGGACACGGTCGAGTTGAGCCGTCGCCTCGTCAAGGAATTCTACGGCGAACCCATCGTCCTCTCGGGCCACTCCTGGGGGAGCATCCTCGGCCTGCTCGCGGCAGCCCGAGCCCCCGAGCTCTACGAGTCGTACATCGGCGTGTCCCAGGTGATCGATGTCGCCGAGAACGAGAAGCGGCTCTTTGCGTGGGCCCTCGGCGAGGCCCGCCGGCGGAACGTGGCCCGGGCGATCCGGGAGATCGAGGCGGCGGGGCCGCTTCCCTACTCGACCCCCAAGGCGTTCCGGACGGTTCGGCGCTGGGTCGGCGAGTTCGGCGGCCGCTGGAAGGCGCGCAAGGAGAGCTGGCTCGCGCTCGCCACGCTCCTCGACCTCGAGGAGTACACCCTCGGCGATCTCTTCCGGTATGCGAAGGGACAACGCACGTCGATCCAGGCGCTCGCCGACGACCTCGCCGCGGTCCGGCTCTCGGAGACGATCCATCGACTCGAGGTGCCCACCTACTTCGTCTCCGGGCGCGACGATCACATCAGCGACCCGAGCCTCGCCCGCGAGTTCCTGCACGCCCTCGACGCACCGCGCAAGGGGTGGGCCTGGATCGACGACGCCGCCCACCTCGTTCCGTTCGAGCAGCCCGAGGCGTACGCTGCCGCTCTCGCGCACTACGCCCATGATGCACGAGGGCCAAAGGCCCTAAGCTGGCAGATCGCGGGCTAACGGATCGAGCCGCGTCCGTTCAGCGGCGGGAGCCCGGACGGACCCCGGGGCGGCCCCGGCTGCCCTGGTTCCGCTCGCCGTTCGCAACCCGGGTGCGGAGATCGCGGACCAACTGCTCGCCCTTCGGGGTCAGCCGGTAGACCTTCACGCGTCGGTCGTGGCCGCGCACGTGGCCCCGTTCGACCTCGAGGATCCCCGCACTCACGAGACGGGCGAGGGCTCCGGTGAGCGCGCCCTGGGAAATGGCGAGCCCCTCGACCATACCCCCTTGCGAGAGGGACCAGGGCGGGATCTCGCTGGGCCCCACGCGACCCTGCCGAGCGATGTGGAGAAGGACGCGGTAGGAGGTCCGGAGTTCCTCGCGAGGTCGGGTGGGGCTGGGGGGTGGAACCTCGGGCGCTGGCCGAGGGCGCGGCAGGGCCTCGGGAAGCGCCGGGGGAAGCCGCGTTCCCCAACGGATCTCGGAGGGGAGGAGCTCAGGCACTTCGGGATGGATTGGTGTGACAAGGGCCAACGACGGGGACGTGGGAGCGGGAAGAGCGTTCGAGCGTTCAGCAGGGATCGCCGTCGCGTCCACCTCCCGGAAGCTCGTGCGCGCGGCGAGGCGGGTCTCCGGAGGTACCCGAGATTTGCCGAACAGCCACCAGAACAGGATCCCGCCCGCGGCGGATACGCCGAAGCCGATGAGAATCCCGATCAGGAAGTCGGAAGAGATCAACCGGAACCCCTCGTCCCACGGTCAAACCATCGCGCATATCCACCTCTCGGGGCCCCCGGCATCGGGCACCTAACCCGGCCCCTCCCGACCGACGCCCGGTTCGGGCAGTCGGCCGAACTCCGCATCGAGCCCCGGCGCCTCGCGGAGCAGCCCCGCCACGAGATTGTCTCCTTCCGACGCGATCCTGCGGGAACGGCGGGCCCGCTCGGTCACGGCAAGGAGTGCCGCGAGCACCACGGCGACGCCGAGGCCGAACCCGGGGAGGAAGTCCGGTGCACCGAGGAACGCGAACGGCGAGGAGGAACCGCTCCCGCCGGAGCCACCGCCGCCGGGGGGGGCCTGGTAGGGTCCGACGACGAAGGTGACGGGGGAAGAGAGGACCGCGCCTGCGGCGTCCGACACGGTCGCGGTCACGGTGAACGTCCCCGTGGCGTCGGGCGTGCAGGCGAGCTGGGTCACGTTCGCCGAGGTGCACCCGAGGGGGAGGCCGGTGTAGCTCACGGAGTACGGGCCCGTCCCACCGTTGAGCGCGAGCTGGAGCGTGATGGTCGAGCGAAGGGTGACCGAGGTCGTGGAGGCGGTGAGTTGTTCGAGGAGGGCAGGGTTCACGATGAGGCCGATCGACGCACCCGCGACGAATCCCTCGGCGTCGGTCGTCGTGATGGAGACGGTGAAGTGCCCGGTCTCCCCGGGCATGCACACGACACTCGAAGCGTTCCTCGGCGAGCAACCGCTCGGGAGTCCGTTGTAGGTGTACGCGAGGTAGCCGAGGCCGCCACCGGCGAGCACCGTGAAGCGGACCGGCATGCCGAGATCGATCCGCCCGGCGGAGCCGACCGCTTGGGAGATGAAGGGCCTGGGGACCACCTGGTACGGCGCCGTGAGGCTCGCCGTCTGACCGAGCCCGTCGCGGACGGAGGCTGTGACGGGGAAAATCCCCGCGGTGGTCGGAGTACATTGGATCGACTTCGCGTTGAGGCCCACGCAGCCCGCAGGGAGGCCCGAGTAGGCGTAGCTCAGGCTCCCGGAGCCGCCGAGGGCGCTCGAGGTGAGGACGAAGGCGACACCGGGTTCGCTCGCCGGCAGCGAGTAGGTGATCGCGGTCACTTTGGGATCCGGGTTCACCGTGAGGAGGAGCGGAGCGGTCACCGACTCGCCCGAGGCGGAGTAGATCGAGACCACGATCGCGAAGGTCCCGCTCGCGGCCGGCGCGCACCAGTCGATCGGGGCGCTGACCGAGCTGCACCCGGTGGGGAGTTGGGTGTAGGTGTACGCCGCGGAACCCACCGTCAGTACCCCGGATGCGTAGAGGGCAACCGAAAGACCCACGTCGGTCTCGAACGCTCCCGAAGCTCCCGTGAGCGCTCCCGCGACCCAGAGCGTGGGCGCGGTGAAGGTCCAGCGGACGCCCGCGTAGGCCCACGTGTCGCCGAGGGGACCGAACCCACCGAGGCCCCCGTAGAGGATGACCCGGTTCGTCGCGGGATCGTAGGCGAGATTCGAGGAGGTGCGGGCCGATGGGCTCCCCCCAGGCGCGAGGGTCGACCAGTGCCCGGCCCTGTAGGTCAGGGTGGCATTGCTCGGGCCGGAGCCGTTCGAACCGTCGATGCCCCCAAAGAGGAGGACGTACCCATCCAGGGCGTCGTACGCGAGACCGGAGAGGAGGCTGTGGCCGGGGGACCCCGAGACGATTGCCGAGAGGTTGGTCCAGACTCCAGAAACGAACTTCCAGGTTCCGGACGCGGCCGACCAAGCGGTGGCATTGTGGTAGTGGGCAAGCCCTCCCTCGTAGAGGAGGTAGCCGTCGGCCCCGTCGTAGGCCATCGCGCCGAAGTCGGGGGGGACGGCCTTGGAAGGCTGAGAGGAGCTCGACCAGGCTCCGGCCGTTCCCAACGAACCGTTCGCGGCCACGAACGTCCAGGTCGGCGTGAGTCCGAGCGATGTGGACCAGTTCGAGCCGTTCGCTCCGACGCCTCCGTAGAGGACCGCGTACCTATCTGCGCCGTCCCAGGCGAACGAGGCGGACGCGCGGGCAGGGGGCGCGGGTCCGGAGGTCGCGGTGATGTTGAACCAGGAACCCCCAAAGAACGACCACGTGTCGCCGAGGTAGTTCCCGAGAGGCGCCTCGCCGCCGAAGAGGAGGAGCGCGTTCGTGAACGGATCGTACGTGAGGGTCGTCCCGACCCGACCGGACGGACTCGCCGAAGGCGCGAGCTGGGTCCAGTTGTTCCCACCGTCGAAGGACCAGGTCTCGAGCGGATCGGTAGCATTCCCGGTCGACGTGAGGTTCTCCGCCACGGCCACGACGACGGACAGCGCGGGATCGTAGGCGAGCGCGACGTCCGACGCTAGGTTCGGGAAGGCGAACCCACCGCTCGCGAGCGCGCTCGGCGGCGCGGAAAACGGTGCTTGGCCGGAGGCGACCGACGCCCGTGCCTGATCGAGGAGTTCGCTACCGCCAGGGGGATGGGTCCAGGTGGGAAGCGGGGCGGAAGTGTGCCCCCCGAAGGGACCTGCGAGGAGCGAGAGGACGGTCAGCAGGACGATCGCCGGGGCGAGGAGTTGCCGCCTGGAGCGGAGCAGGGGCTCACAGTGGGGGTTCTGGGGGGCCCGGTGACGGGGAATGGCCAAGGCCTGGAATTCGGGGCGCATCGTCGAAACGACCGTCGGCCGCTTTATAAACCGCGCCTAAGAATACGCGGTAGATACTGTTCGTCGGGGCGGTTACCCCGACGGAGTCCGAGCGCTACTCGAAGCGCCCGATGTGCGTGCCGCCGCCGCCCATCTCGCGGTCGAACATTGAGCCCGCCTTCTTCATCTTCGAGGCGAGCACGGGGTTCGCGATCGGTCGGACCTTCGTGGCAATCCTGAGGAAGCCGGCACCGAGCAGGCCCGCCATCGCCGCCTGCAGCGAGATCGTCGCCACGCCCACCTGCGCCGAGATCCCGATCGCGGTCAACACCGGCACGGGCGGCGAGACCGGGATCGCGAACGGCGGAGGGATCGGGGGCGGAGGCGGAAGGAGGAGCGGCGGCGGTGGAACGCCCGGTAAGCCGAGCACGTTCACCTGCGCGACCGGGAACGACTGGACGACGACCGTGTTGTTCGTGGCTGGAATGTACGTGGCCCACGTGTAGAGGCCGTGGATCTGGTTGCTCCCGGCCGCCTTGCAGTAGAGCGTGACGCAGGCGTCCACGGGAACGGTCGCGAGCGGCGGTCCTGCCGCGAAGACGAGGAAGGAGACGGTCCAGACATCGCCGAGGTACATCTGGTTCTGGCCGGGCTTCGTGCTCCAGTTCCATCCGAGGCCGAGGAGGCCCGAACGGTTGACGACGACCGGGGCGTGGTCGCAGGTCTTGAAGTTCGTCCCGTCCGCCTTGAGGCAGGTGGCGGAGATGTGCTGGCCCGGGACGACCTGGATGGCGCCGAAGGGGATGTACTGGAAGATCGGCTGGTGCGTTCCGTTGGCGACCTGGGAGCCGACGACCGGACCGAAGCCGACCTGCCGGAACGCGTTGAACAGAGACGGGTTGTTCAGATTCGGGTTGCCGGTGCTCGCACCGACGAACACCGCCTGCAGGTGGCCGTACTGGCCGTTCGGGCAGGAGTAGAAGCTCGGGCCGTCCCACGTCCCGCCGGTCGCCGCCGCCATGTCGCAGCCCGCCTCGAGAACGTTCGCGACGTTCGAACGGACCGCGGGTCCGCCGGGGCAGCCTCCTTCCTGCTTGTAGGCAGTGTTGCAAGGCCACCCGGGGGAGTACGGATCGGTGGGGGTGGAGTACAAGTCGATGGTGTCGACGGTGCAGACGCCCCCGATCGAGTCGGTGCAGGTCGGGGAGCTCTTCGCGAGGCCCGCGATCGAGTGCGTCGCGTTCCCGTCCTGGGAGCGGACCCAGCCCTCGCACTCGGGGCTCGTCAACGCCCCGTAGCTGTAGGCGGGCTCGCACGTCCCGCTCGATCCCTGGATGTAGTCCGAGGGGGTGATCGCGTAGTCCTGGACGTAGTTCGGGTCCCGGGGCGCGGTGTCGCCCATCCAGACGATGACGTGGTGCGTCTTGGGGGACCAGTCGAGACCGCTCCCGATGATCGTCCCGAACATCGCCGTGATCACGGAGGAGTGGATGATGTTGTCCGAAAAGTCGGAGTCGCCGTACACGTAGCCCCCCGACAGGACCGACGCCTGGAAGGTCGACTGGACCTGCCCGCCGAAGGAGCTCGCCGGCACGAACTGGGGGATGTCGACGTGGTACTCGGAGCCGTCGCCGTCGTCGTGGCTATCGAGGGTTGCGAAGTAGTCGACCATCGCGAAGCTCACGTTCGAGTGCGGGTTCGCGGCGGCGATCGCGTTCGCGATCTGTTGGGAGTGCGCGACGAAGAACGGCACGCCGTTCGACTCTTCACAGGCGGTGCCACCGGTAAGGGCGCACTTGTCTCCGGGGCCGCCGCCGTAGTTCCCGGGGTCACCCGCGCTGGGATCGTAGACGCCGTCGTAGACGGCGGTCTCGACGACGATCGCGACTTGCACGGACGGCCAGGTCGCGAGTCCCGTGTTCGGGGCGGCGGCGGTGAGGGTGACCTGGGTTTCGCCCGTCTGGGCGGAACACAACGCGGAATCCTGAACGCAGATCGTGTGGGGAATCGCGCCGACGCTCAGCAAGAGCGGAGTGTAGGTCGGGGGGGCCGGCGGTGAGGATGCCGGAGCGAAGAGCGAGCGAACGGCGGAGGATGGGTGGGCGGTGCTCGCACCCGTCCGGAACCCTTGCGTCGCGACGCCAAGGATGGTGAGGAGGATCACAAGCCCGACCACGACGACGATCGAAACGCGGGCCGTCGGACCGTGAAGTCGAGTGCCCGTGTGCTTGCCCAACGTCTTGACCTCGGGTCGGTTCCGACTGCCTCGGGCCGTATCCACCATCGTGCGGTTCCTCTTAAGGATGGGTCCTTGGGAGCGCGCCGCCTCCGAAGGCGCCGACCGCTATTCGAAGTGTCCAACGTGCGGGCCGCTGCCCATCTCGCGGTCGAACATCGAGCCTACCTTGGTCCGTTTCGAGGCGAGCACGGGATTCGCGATCGGTCGGACCTTCGTCGCGATCCGAAGGAATCCGGCCCCGAGGAGGCCTGCCATAGCCGCCTGCAGAGAGATCGTCGCGACGCCTACCTGCGCCGAGATCCCGATCGCGGTCAGCACTGGGACGGGCGGCGCGACCGGGATCGCGAACGGCGGAGGGATCGGGGGCGGAGGCAGCAGGACGAGCGGAGGAGGCGGAACGCCCGGTAGGCCGAGAACGTTCACCAGGGCGCAAGGGAACGACTGGACCACGACGGTGTCGTTCGTGGCGGGAATGTAGGTCGCCCAAGTAAAAAGGCCGTGGATTGCGTTGCTCCCGGCTGCTTTGCAGTAGGGCGTCGTGCCGGCATCCACGGGCACCGTGGCGAGCGGGGGTCCCGCGGCGAAGACGAGGAAGGAGACCGTCCAGACATCGCCAAGGTACATTTGGTTCTGGCCGGGCTTCGTGCTCCAGTTCCAGCCGAGGCCGAGGAGGCCGGAGCGGTTGACGACCACCGGTGTGTGATCGCAGCTGGGGAAGATCAACCCGTTCGCCTTCAGGCAGGTCGCGGAAATGTGCTGCTTGCTGAGCGGAACGATTTGGATGGCGCCGAAGGGGATGTACTGGAAGATCGGCTGGTGCGTTCCGTTCGCGACCTGGGAGCCGACGACCGGGCCGAAACCGACCTGCCGGAAGGCGTTGAAGAGCGACGGGTTGTTGATGTTCGGCTGACCGGCGCTCGGCCCGACGAACACCGCCTGCAGATGGCCGTACTGGCCGTTCGGGCACGAGTAGAAGCTCGGACCGTCCCAGCTGCCGCCGGTCGCCGCGGCCATGTCGCAGCCCGCCTCGAGGACGTTCGCGACGTTCGCGCGGACGGCGGGGCCGCCTGGGCACCCTCCTTCCTGCTTGTAGGAAGTGATGCAGGGCCAGCCGGGCGAGTAGGGGTCGGTCGGAGTCGAGTAGAGGTCGATGGTGTCGACGGTGCAGACGCCTCCGATCGAGTCGGTGCAGGTCGGGGAGCTCTTCGCGAGGCCCGCGATCGAGTGCGTCGAATTGCCATCTTGCGAGCGGACCCACCCTTCGCACTCAGGGCTCGTCAAGCCTCCAAAGCTGTACGCGGGTTCGCACGTACCGCCCGACCCATAGAAGTAATCGGCAGGAGAGACCGCATAGTTCTGGACGTAATTCGGGTCGCGGGGAGCGGTGTCGCCCATCCAGACGATGACGTGGTGGGTCTTCGGGGACCAGTCAAGGCCGCTCCCGATGATCGTGCCGAACATCGCGGTGATCATCGAGGAGTGAAGGATGTTGTCCGAAAAGTCGGAGTCGCCATAGACGTAGCCCCCCGACAGGACCGACGCCTGGAAAGTCGACTGGACCTGGCCGCCAAAGGAGCTCGCGGCGACGAACTGGGGGATGTCGACGTGGTACTCGGAGCCGTCGCCATCGTCGTGACTGTCGAGGGTCGCGAAGTAGTCGACCATCGCGAAGCTCACATTCGAGTGCGTGTTCGCGACGGCGATCGCGTTTGCGATCTGCTGCGCGTGGGCGACGAAGAATGGTACGCCATTCGATTCCTCGCACGCGGTAGACACCCCCACCGTCACCTCGGCGCACTTGTCGCCGGGGCCGCCGAGGAGGTTTCCCGGGTCGCGAGCGTTGGGATCGTAGACGCCGTCGTAGACCGCCGTTTCGATCACAAAGGCGACTTGAACAGAGGGCCAAGTCGCGACGCCGGCGGTCGGCGCCTCGGCCGTCAGGGTGACCTGGGTCTCGCCGGTCTGGGCGGAACACAGAGCGGAATCCTGCACGCAGATTGTAGGCGGGAGCGCGCTTACGCTCAGGAGGAGCGGGGAATAGGCCGGGGGCGCGGTCGAGACTCTCTCGGGGTTCGCGATCGGGGGGCCGAGCGGAGCGGCTCGTGCCATCCCGGAGATCCCGTCGAGAAGAACCAAGACGGCGCACGTGGCGAGCACTCCCGCGAGAACCCAACGCGAATGCGCGCGCGAAGGCGGAGGTGCCCGGTTCGGCCTCCGCGGTCGGCGCGTTGGGCGGGGGGGTCGACCGCGGCCGAACGAGGGTTCCGGATCTCGACCCTCCCGGGGTGATCCGGAGAGAATCGCGTCGCCGCAGCCATTGTCGCGAACGAGGTCGTTCGTTCGCCCAAGGTCGTACCGGAACATCCAACCGCCTCGACGGCTCGGGGAGGTCGGTGCGGCCATAATCCTCCCCCGAGTTTACGCGCGATAAACTCGCGGAACCCGCCGGCGGTCCACGCGAACCGCTTGGGGCGCTCTCAGTAGGCGAACCCCGGCAGCCGGAGCGGTCCTTTGGGAGCGCTCCGGCCGATCGCGAGCATCGCGATCCCGAGCACTCCGGCGACGAGGCCG
>JAKIWU010000023.1 GCA_022749905.1 Thermoplasmata archaeon | reverse complement strand
CGTCCTGCACGGGGGGATGCGGGGAGAGGGATTCGAACCCACGAACTCCTACGAGACCAGACTCTGAATCTGGCGCCTTTGGCCAAGCTTGGCAATCCCCGCGTCGAGGGCTTCGTACGGGCTTCGAGATATGAGCTCTGCGCGAACGCGACGGTCAGGCCGCGACCGACGGTGCGCGGGCCTTGCTTGCCGCCTTCTCCGGAGGAAGCAGCGCGAGAGCGTCGCGCACCGAGGCCCCATCGTGGACGATGGCACGGAGCGCCTTCAGCATCGCCACGGGTCGGGGAGACTGCCAAATGTTGCGGCCCATGTCGATCCCCTTCGCGCCCTCGTCGATCGCGTTCCGCGCGAGCTCGAGGGCCGCCTCCTCGGAGTCGAGTTTCGGCCCTCCGGCAACGACGATGGGAACGGGGCAGCCTTCCACCACCTTGGAGAATCCTTCGCAGTAGTACGTCTTCACGAGCCGGGCCCCGATCTCCGCGGACACCCGGCAGGCGAGGGCGAGGTAGCGTGCATCCCGCTTCTCGAGCTCCTTCCCGACGGCGGTGATGGCCATGACCGGCATGCCGGCGTCCTCGCCAGCGTTGACGAGGGTCGCGAGATTGGTGAGGGATTGGTGTTCGTGGGGGGAGCCTACGAAGACGGAGAGGGCGACGGCCGAGACGTTGAGGCGCAACGCGTCCCGCATGGAGGTCGTGATCGCCTCGTCCGAGAGGTCCTCCTTGAGGATCGTCGCACCGCCCGAGACCCGAAGGAGGATCGCCGTCCGAGACGCGGGATCGATGGAGGTTCGCAGTACGCCTCGGGTCACCGCCACGGCATCCGCATAGGGGAGCAACGGAGCGATCGTCGCCTTCGGGTCCTCGAGATGGCGGGTCGGGCCCATGAAGTAGCCATGATCGACCGCGAGCATCACGCTCCGTCCGGTCGCCGGGGGGAACATGCGCGCGACGCGGTTGTCCATCCCCCAGTCCATCGTGGTTCCCCCTTCCCCGCGAGCGTGAATCCGAACGAAGCCTCTTATGGGTTGCCCGCCGAGCGGTCCGCTTTTGCGCGGGGCACCGGAACGCGCCGGTCCTCTTTCACCCGATTCAGGACGACCTGGGTGCTCGTGCGCTCGATGTGCGGGTCCTGGAGCGCGTGCTTCACGAAGCGGTCGAGATCACGACGATCCCGGAACCGGCCGATCAGGATCGCGTCGACGTCGCCGGTCACGTCGTAGATGGCGTAGGCCCTCGGGTCTCGAGCGAGGCGCTCCTCCACTTCCCGCAGTTTTCCCTTCGAGATCCGGATCCCGACGGTCGCGGTCAAGTCGAACCCTAGCGCCTCGTCGTCGAGCAAGGGGATGTAGCCGCGGATGACCCCGTCGCGCTCCATGCGCTGGACGCGGGCCACCACCGTCGTCGGGCTCACCTCGAGGCGGTGGGCGATCTCGCGGTGGCTGCGCCGTGCGTCGACGTTGAGCTCCTCGAGGATCGCCCGATCGAGCTGATCGAGGCTGCTGGACGTACGTGGCATGACAGATAAACGAAACCACCTTTCATCCGATAAAGGTTACAGAGAATGGACAATCATCCACTTTGGTGGTCCGAGAGTTGAAGTAGCGCGAAGGGGCTCGGTCGGGCCGAGGCGACCGGGATGGCGGGAGAGAGGGGCGGGGAGGACGGCGGGATGTCTGCCGGCGCAGGCATGACGGCGGCGACGGCGCTCGAGGAGATTCGGGCACGAAAGCTGCGGTGGATCGAGCTGTTCTACACCGACCTCGTCGGCGGGTTCAACCACGTGCATGTGCCGGCGCACACCGTCGACGCCGACTCGTTCGCGACCGGGATCCCGAAACTCGACGGCTCGTCGGTCCGGGGGTTCCGGGAGATCTACGAGTCCGACATGCTCCTCGTTCCCGATCCCACCACGTTCGGCGTGATGCCCTGGGCGACCGAGGTCGGGGGAACGGCGCGGTTCATCTGCGATATCCGCCTCGGAGCGACCCGGGAGCCGTACGGCCACGATCCCCGTGGGATCGCCCGGCGCACCGTCGGGGTCCTCGCCGAGGCGGGGTACGACCGGTCGTACTGGGGGCCGGAGGTAGAGTTCTTCGTCTTCGACCAGGTCCACCTCCTGCCGAGCGCGGACGCCGTGCGGGATGCCTGGGGCGGCTCCGGCTACCAGATCGAGAGTGCCGAGGCGCCCTGGGGATCGAACGGCCACGGATCGATCCGGTTCAAGGAGGGGTACCACCGGTCCGGGCCCACCGACGTTCTCGAAGGGCTGCGGAGCGAGGTCTGCAACATCCTCACCGATTCCTTCCACATCCGGATGGACGCCCACCACCACGAGGTCGCGACCGCGGGGCAGGGCGAGATCAACATGCGGTTCGACGAGCTCGTTCCCGCCGCGGATCACGTCCAGGACATCCGGTTCACGCTGAAGTCGGTCGCCCACCGGCACGGCAAGATCGCTTCGTTCATGCCGAAGCCGGTCTACGGCGACAACGGCATCGGCCTCCACATGAACCAGTCGCTCTGGCGCGGCTCGGAGAACGCCTTCTTCGACGCGAACGACGCGTACGCGGAGGTCAGTGAGACCTGCCGGTACTACATTGGAGGTCTCCTCGACCACGCGCGGGCGCTCTGTGCGATCACGAACCCCACCACGAACTCCTACCGTCGTCTCGTGCCCGGCTACGAGGCCCCCGTGTTCATCGCCTGGAGCCGGGCGAACCGCTCCGCGAATGTGCGGATCCCGTACTACCTGAAGGGGAGGCCCGAGGCGAAGCGGATCGAGTACCGGACTCCAGACTCCGCCGCCAACATCTACCTCACCGAAGCGGCCCTAGCGCTCGCAGGCCTCGACGGGATCCGGCGGAAGATCGAGCCTCCGCCCCCCGTGGACACCAACATCTACAAGCTCACGCCGGAAAAGCGGAAGGAGCTCGGCGTCCGCGAGCTGCCGGGCTCGCTCAGCGAGGCGCTCAGCTGCCTCGACTCGGACGCGGCGTTCTTGCGGCCGGCGTTCTCCTCGACCGCGCTCGACGCCTTCCGGGAGATCAAGCGCGAGGAGCAGCTCCAGCTCAACCTGCGGCCGCACCCCTTTGAGTTCTACCAGTACCTCGACGTGTAGCGCTCGCTAGGGGTCCGTCTCGGTCGGCACTCTCATACACCTCGACGAGCTCCTGGGATCCGCCGGGCCGGGGCTCGGACCTCGCGATGGGCGTCTCCTCGGGTTCCATGATGCCACCACCCCCGCTCTACCCGCCGCCTCTGGCCACGCCGCGCCCGATCGCCGCCTTCGTCCTGTCCGTCCTCAGTGGGATCTGGGTGATCGTGGGTGGCCTGTTCGAGCTCCTGATCCTTTCGTACAATACATACGGTGGATCGGGGTCCTGCCCATCCGGTGGATGCCCTCCCACGCCCTATGGGTACGCCGACTACGTCCTTCCGGGGCTCGTCGGGGTCATCCTCGGGCTTCTGATCCTCGTCCTCGGGGTCCTCCTCTATCTCGAACCGCGCCATCACACGGTGTTCGGGGCCCTGATCCTCGTCTTCGCGGTCGGAAGCCTCGTGAGCCTGTTCGGCGGCTTCTTCCTCGGGTTCATTCTGGGCCTTATCGGCGGGATTCTGGCCATCACCTGGCGTCCCTACCCGTTCGCCCCCGCGGCCCTCCCCCCGTACCCCGGACCTGCCATGGGCTCCGGATTCACGGTCAACCGGATTTGCCTCAAGTGCGGTCGAATGCTCGGCGGTGACATCCGGTTCTGCCCGCATTGCGGGAATCCGCTAGGGTAGTCCATCCGAAGGATCTCGCACCTCCGGTTGCCGTCCACCGCAGAGTCACGGGAGGTGGAGGCTATCCGCCGCGGCGGACCAGCGAGGGACATGCCGGACCCGGTCCCGGTTCCAGAGTTCCGGGGCTTCTCACCGACGAAGCGCGTCGACATCTTCGTGGCCGATTGGAAGGTCGAGCTCGCCCCAGACAACCCTCCGGAGGCCGTCGAGCGCATGGTGTACGAACGCGCGCTGCACGAGTACCAGGAAGGGGACTACGCCTTCGGGGTCTGGTGCTGGTTCGAATGCGATCGACTGACGAACGCATTCCGGGGCCGGATCGCCGAGGTGAGCCGGGTGCTTGGGGAGGGGCACTATCTCGGGTTCTCCCACCGCCGGGCCATCGCAGAGAAGGTCCCGCTCGACCGGGTCTATCGTCCCCGGAAGGGCGACATGAGCACGCCGCGGCCCGAGGCCGTCGTGCTCGCCTCCTACCAACTCCTCTGCGTCTACGCGGAGCGCGCGGAGGGGGGCGATCCGAAGGCGAAGGCCCAGCTCGAGATCGCCCTCGGCGAGCTTGAGGAGCGACGGAGGACCGATCCGTTCACGCCACACTTTGAGACGTTCCGCCGGCTGATGGAGAGGGCCCGGAAAGCGGGTGAGCGCGGCACCACACCCTCGACGGCAGCCGGCGTCGGAGCCGCGCCCTCTCGGCCCTCACCCAAGGGGCCGAGCGAGCCAGCCGATGGAGCGAAGTAGGCCGACCTGCCATGCTTGGTGGCATGGGCGCGCCGGACAGTAGCATCCCTTCGAACCTGTCCCCGCAGCCACCCGGCCCTTCCATCGTCTCCTCCCCGCCAGGAGGACTCAGGATCCGGGTTCGGACGCTCGCGGCGATCGTGGCTGTACTGGTCGTCCTCGCCGCGCTCTGGGGGCTCTATGCCGCTGGGGTAGGTCCGTTCCAGCGTGGCATCTCTCACCCGAACGGACCGATCACCTACGACCAAGCACGCGCGGTCGGCGACCCGACCGCCCAGGGTTACTCGAGCGGGGGTTGGGAGCTGATTGCGGCCGGAGGAATCCTCGTCCCTGTTGCGTCGACGGTCCCGATTCCGGCAGTGCAGAGCGTCAATGTCAGCACGTTCGGCAGCTGCATCTTCCACCGAGTCACCTCCCAAACCTCGCTGACCCTGCCTGCGTTCCATGGCTCCGCAGCGGCCGGCATCTCTCCGGCGTGGGGGCTCGTCTACCGGAACAGTTCGAACGCCCTCCTCGTCGTGGGCGTCTTCAACGGCTCCGCCGAGCCCCTTGCCGTTCTACCGAGCGGTTCCCTCTGCAGCACAGGGGTCTCGTTCCTCGGAACTCTCTCCGGCTCCGTCGTCGATTCCCCTGTCGTGGCGAGCCGAGCGGCAGCGTCCGTCGGGGGCGCCGCGTTCCTCGCGGCCCACCCGAACGCGTCGATCGCGCTGTCGATCCTCGCGGGATTCTCGGTCTCCTACTTCGGCTACGGCTACAGCACCCCGACGGTGTGGTCGGTGAACTATTCGGTCTGCGGGAGCCTTGGGTCCGCCGGACTTGTCGAGCCAACGTTCAATGCGACGGTCGATGCCGCGACCGGGCAGGTCACGTCCTCGCACTCGGGCACGATGACCTGTCCGTCCGTCCAGTCCGTCGCCGGATCGGGGCTCATCGTTCTGACCACGCCGGATGGTTCCGGATCGCCTACCGCCCCGGGGCGTTCGTAGGATCGGCCCGGTCCTCCGGCTCTCCGAAAACTCAAGGCTGGACGATCCCTTTCCGGGCCACGCCGCGCTACCTCCTCCAATTCGGGTATGACGGCCTCGGATTCGCCGGCTGGGCGAGGCAACCCGGTAAGCGGACCGTGGAGGGGGAGATCTGGAACGGGCTCCTCCGCCTCGGGCTCGTTCCGGGAGCCGCCTCGGCCGCGCTCGCCGTCGCGAGCCGGACGGACCGTGGCGTGAGCGCGCGCGCGAATGCGCTCACACTCCGCTCGGACCTTGCGGGGGAGGACCTGCTGCGTGCCCTGAACGGGATCTCGCCCGAGATCTGGTTCACCCGGCTCGCCAGGGTCCCCGAATCGTTTCGCCCCCGATCGGCGACAGAGCGCTGGTATCGCTACTGGGAGCGCCCTGCGCGACGCGTTCCCCCCTCTTGGACGGAGGGGGCGAAGTTGTTCCAGGGGGAGATCGATGTTCGGTCGTTCGGGCGGGGAGTCGGGGCAGAAGCTCCTTCACGGCGCAGCATTCGCGCCGTCGAGGTTGGGATTCGGTCGGGCTGGCTCACGGTCGACATCCACGCGCGCTCGTTCGTATGGGGGATGGTTCGTAAGATCATTTCGGCGCTCCGCGCGTTCGAGTCCGGTGCGCTCCCGATCGACCGCCTGCGCAAAGCGGTCGAAGGGACCATGCGCCTGCCACTGCCCCTCGCGGAACCGGAACGCCTCGTCTTGTGGGAGGTCACCTACCCCATACCCTGGGAGCTCGAACGGCCTGAGTTAGCCAGGGGCCAACGCAAGCATGTCGAAGCCCAGCGGCTGTTCGCAGAAGCACGGGCCGAAATGTGGAACGAGCTTGTGCCGCTGCGGAAGGCCGCGCGAAGCTGGTCCCGAACCACGATAGCAAGGGGGGCCTCGAGCGCGGTTACCCCGGGGCCTGGCTCGCCCTAACCCCACGAAAGGTATATCGCCCCCAACACGGCGTACTACAGGATGTGCCCCGTGCACACCCCCCCCAGGCCCGCTGGCGCCATCGCCGGCGCGCGATCTCGAGCGTTGTCGCGACGATCTTCCTCGTAGCGATCACCGTCATCGCCGGGGTCATCCTCTTCGCGTTCCGGCCCAAGCTACCCCCGCCCGCGAGCTCGATCAGCTACTACGCCTCAGTCGACCGGACCGCACGTGCCTACGGGGACGGAACGGACGTCATCTGCGTGAACGGCGGAAGCCAGCCGTGCTGGATGCCGGTCATCGAGATCATCATCACCGATCACAATCCTAGCGTCATCCCCCTCTCGAGCCTCTATGTGCGGTTCATCTGCAACGGCACGAACTACCTCTACACTTCCTTCGCGTCGATCGAGGTCAATGTCTCGAGCGGGAGCGTGGTCTCCGGAAGCCCTCCGACCCTCGGGCTCTGCGGGAACTGGAACCCGCAATCGGGCCAGATCGGCACCGCGTTCGACCGCCTCCTGTTCCTCGACCAGATCAATCCGGGCGCGGCGAACCTGCAGACCGGCGACGTCCTGGTCCTCTACACGCACCAGTTCGAACCGCCCTTCTGCCACAACCTCCCCTGCTGGCTGACCCCAAGCCAGCGCTCCATTGTCGGAACCACCTCGAAGGCGTACGAGTCGTGCCCCGAGCCCGGGTACGCGAACGGCGGCAACCCCCTCGGGAACGGGACCTACGAACTCACGAAGTGCGACGACGACTTCCACGGGGCGCCCTACTTCTGCTACACGACGCTCAACGCCTGCTACCTCAACATCGTCTTCCTCGGGACCCAGTTCCCGGCCACGGTCCAGTCGATCCCATTGTACGGCCTTGGGGCCTAGGCGACCCGCGACCTTCCTTCGGGGAGCAACAACGAAGACGGCTGCCCCTACGCCCTCGCTCGCGGGATCGACCCGAAGGTGGGGTCCGACCACGTCCGGCCTCGTCGGGCGCGTGCCCCCAAAAGCAGAGCGTTTATATGAGACGCAACCCAAGTTCATTGGCTCGGGGGACCGGGCGGGCCGGATGGACGTTCGATCTACCTCGAGGCATCGCCGCCGTTTCCGCCAGCGGATCCGTCAGGATCGGCGCGGCGTGGTCTCGGTCATCGGCACCCTCCTCGCCCTGCTCGTCTTCTTCGCCCTTTTCGGGGTCTTCCTGACCCAGTACCTCCCCCTCTGGATGAGCGAAGACGAAGAGACCCTGGCGGTGCAGACCCAGACCTCCTTTGCCACCCTGAAGTCGGACGTTGACCTCCAGGCGGCGGCCGGGGGTCCGGCCGTGGTGGCCTCGCCGTTCCAGATGAGCTCCCAGTCGATCCCGCTCATCTCGCAGCCGACCGTGGCGACGCTGAGTTTCATTCCCACCTCCGCAGGCCTGAGCGCCTCGGTCACGATGACCCCGGGTCCGGGCGGGAGCGTGTCGGCGTTCACCCAGTCGATCAACCTCGGGATCCTGACGATGCAGCTCCCGAACCGGTACTACTCTCCCCAGACGTTCTCCTTCGAGAACGACGCCGTCGTCCAGGGCCAGGGGGCGACGCAGCAGATCCTCGACTTCCCTCCTGCCTTCGCGATCAACCAGACGGGACCCGGCACGTCCGTCACAGCCGGCCTGGTCCAGCTCGTGGGCAGTTCCTCCCAGGCCACAAGCGTGGGACCCCAGGAGGTGTTCTCGCACTTCCTCTTCGCCGAGACCTTCCAGAGCACGAGCCCGACGAAGACGCTGACGGCGCTCATCACCGAGAACACGTTCTACCCGTGCGCCTGGGAGACCTTCTACAGCAACACGATCAAGCAGGCGGGGCTGGACCCGACCGCACTCTCCTCCCTCGTAACGCCGGCCGCTCCGGCCACCTGCGCGGTCGGGGCGAGCTCGTCCCCGACGACGGTGACGGTCGCGTTCACGGGCCTCTACTCGTTCACGCTTCTCTTCAGCGAGATGCGCCTGGTCATCGGCGTCGGGGTGGAGTAAGGCGGTCCGATGGCGAAGAGTTCGTTCCGTGTGAAGGTCCCGAAGGCGGCTGAGACGGAGGGCGAAGGCCGCGCCCCGATGGCGGCAGGGGGCGACATGCCCGGCACCTTCATCACCGCGATGCCCGCGCTCGGTGGCCCCGAGATGCGCGAGATCGAGGTCACCGCGATCCAGCCGCCGTACTCCTACGCGCGGGTGAGCTACAACGAGACGAACAAGGAGTACCTCTACGAGGTCATCGAGCCCCAGCTCTCGAAGCACGAACGCGAGCTCGTCGACCACCTCAAAGCGACCCTCGCGCGGATCATGGGCCCGGAGGTCACCTCCCTCGCCGCGAACGAGAAGCGCGCCTACCTGCGCCGGGAGGTCGAGGCGTACCTCACGAGCCGCGAGATCCCCCTGAGCCCCCTCTCGATGGAGCGGCTCGTCTACTACATCCAGAGGGATTTCGTCGGCTATGGGCCGATCGACCCGCTCATCCTCGACCCCGAGGTCGAGGACATCTCCTGCGACGGTGTCGAGGTCCCGCTGTTCGTTTTCCACGGCAAGTACGAGTCGGTCAAGACCTCGATCGCCTTCGCCGACGAGGACACGCTCAACTCGTTCATCGTCGGCTTGGGGCAGCGCTGTGGCAAGGCCGTCTCGGTCTCGGCCCCGATCCTCGACGGGACGACCCCCGAGGGGCACCGCGTCCAGGCGACGTACGCCCGCGAGGTGACGACCCGGGGCGCGAGCTTCACGATCCGGCGCTTCAAGGAGCGGCCGTTCACCCCCGTCGACCTCGTGATCACGGGGAGCGCGAGCGAGGAGATGATCGCCTACTTCTGGCTCGCCGCGGAGCAGGGCGAGTCGGTCATCATCTGCGGCGGCCCCGCCTCGGGGAAGACGAGCACGCTCAACGCGATCGCCTTGTTCATCCCCCCGACGTCGAAGATCGTCTCGATCGAGGACACCCGCGAGGTGAACCTCCCGCACGAGAACTGGATCCCGGGCGCGACGCGGAGCGGCACCGGGGACCGCGGACCGGACGGGAAGGCGGCCGGCGAGGTCGACATGTTCGATCTCGTGCGCGCCGCGCTCCGGCAGCGCCCGAACTACATCATCGTGGGTGAGGTCCGCGGGAAGGAGACCTACACGATGTTCCAGGCGATGGCCACGGGCCACACCACCTACTCGACGATGCACGCCGACAGCGTGAAGTCGATGGTGAACCGTCTCGAGAATCCTCCCATCAACACCCCGAGGATCCTCCTTTCGGCGCTCAACAACGTCATCATCCAGCTCCAGGCCCGCACGGAGAAGGGCGTCGTCCGGCGCCTGAAGCAGGTGCTCGAGATCGTCGGGTTCGAGCCCGAGACGAACGAGCTCATCACGAACACCGTCTACGAATGGGACCCTGGGACGGACAAGTTCGTCTTCAAGGGCCACTCGTTCCTCTTTGACAAGATCATGGAAGTGAAGAACCTCACGCACGAGGAGATGGAGGCGGAGTTCCAGCGCCGCGTCTCGGTGATCCACTACCTCGCGCTCCACAAGATCAACGACTACCGGCAGCTGTGGAAGCTCGTCACCGCCTACTACAAGGATCCGATGGGCGTCGCGCAGTCCGTCGCCTCCAAGCTCCCGCCGGCCGAGGCGCAGGCCCCCGCCGCCCACGAAGCCGCGAGCGAGGCCTAGCGATGGCGACGGCCACGGCCTCCCGCCGCAAGCTCGCCGTCCGGGCGGACGTTCCGCGGGTCATCCGCGTGAAGCGCGGCGCCCAGCCCACCCACTCCCCCCTCTCAGCGTTCCAACGATGGGCGTGGCGGACGTTCCGCGAGCGCGTCACGAAGACGCCCATCGACCCCACGCTCGAGGAGGCTCTCGTCAAGGCGCACATGCGGATCCGGGGCGACGAGTACCTTGCGACCGTCTATGCGAAGACGGTGGTTGCGGTGGGCGTGCTCGCCGTACTCGGCGTCGTGGCCGCGGTCTTCCTCTCGTTCCTCGGGCTCCCGCTCGTCGCCGCGATCGCCATCGGGGTCGTGCTCCCTGCGTTCGGAACGCCCGGACTCTTCCTGGTCCTCAAGGGCGCGCCCGCGTCCGCAGCGAAGAGCCGGGCGCGCAAGATCGATTCCCACATCTCCCCCGCCATGAGCTTCGTGAGCGCGATGAGCTCGGCCGATGTCAACGTCGACCAGATCTTCCGCGAGCTCGCCCGCCAGAAGATCTACGGTGAGGTCGCCGAGGAGGCCGCCTGGATCACGCGCGACACCGAGCTCCTCGGGGTCGACATCCTCACCGCGCTCCGCGACGCGGCCAGCCGGTCCCCCTCGAAGCGCTGGCAGGACTTCCTCCAGGGCGTCGTGACGACCGCGACGAGCGGGGGGCAACTGAAACCGTACTTCCTGCTCAAGGCCGAGCAGTTCGAGCAGGAGCACAAGCTCGAGATGCTCCAGCGGGTCGAGACGATGGGACTCCTCGCGGAGACGTTCGTCACGGTCGTGGTGGCCTTCCCGCTCTTCCTCGTGATCATCATCGCCATCTTCGCAGTCATCGGGGGCTCGGGCGCGTTCATGCTGGAGATCCTCTACGCGATCGTCGGCCTGATGATCCCGCTCTCGCAGTTCGGCTTCACGTTCTTCATGGCGACGCTCGCCCGGGAGACCTAGATGGCGACGACGGACGCGACCGTGCGGGCGGCCCTCGGCAAGGTCGCGGAGCTCCCCGCCACCCTCGGGACCTCCGGCGCCAAGGCGACGATCGCGAAGGAGCGGCTCATCCTGTTCATCGGGCTCGGCGTCGCCGTCCTCCTGGGCGTGGTCTCGGGGCTGAACGCCGCGGGGATCCTCAACACCCCGGTTTCCCCCGGTGAGGCGCTCGGCGCGAACCCGGCGATCGACTTCCTCGTCCTCGCGCTCATCGCGGCCATCGGCCCGTTCGGCTTTGCGGAGACGGCGCGACTCCGACGCATCACCAAGATCGAGGAACGTCTTCCGGACTTCCTCCGCGATGTCGCCGAGGCGGGCCGCTTCGGCATGACGCTGCCGGACGCGATCATCGTCGCCTCGCGCGGCCGCTACGGGCTCCTCACCGAGGAGATCAAGAAGATGGCGAGCCAGCTCGAGTGGGGCGTCCCGGTCGCGACGGCGCTCGATCTCTTCGAGAAGCGCGTCCCGTCGCCGCTCGTCCAGCGGGTGGTCTCGATCATCACCCGCGCGAACGAGGCCGGCGGGAACGTCGCCGACGTCCTCACGATGGTGGCGCACGACACGCGGGAGGCGCAGACCCAGCTCCACGCCCGCCAGATCTCGATGCTCACCTACGTGACGGTCATCTACATCGCGTTCTTCGTCTTCCTCGTCACGATCTACATCATGGCCGCGGTGTTCCTGCCGCAGATGGTCGTCGCGGGCCAGGGGATCGCGTCGAGCAGCCTCGGCAGTGCGGGAGCGGTGACGCTCTCCTTCTCGATCGTGCCCGCGCTCTTCCTCGCGTTCCTCATCGCGGTCATCGTCCACGCCGTCGGCGACGGGATCATGGCGGGCGTCCTCTTCACCGGGAAGATCCCCGAGGGCTTCCAGCACGCGACGATCATGCTCGCTACGGGCTGGGCCATCATGCGGTTCGTGGTCCCGCCGCTCAACGTGTAGGGAGGAGAACGGAGACATGGCTGGCGAAGCAGAATCCGCGGTACCCCCCGACACGGGCGGCATGGTCCCGCGGGGCGAGCGCCCCAAGACGTTCTTCCCGGCGTGGCTCCGGATCGGGGCGGCCCTCTCGAAGGGCGACACCCGTCCGAAGGCGGTGAAGCTGGCCCGCCTCGGTGTCTCGGGCCAGGGCGCGGAGGGCGAGGTCACACCGATCCCCCCGCTCGACGATCCCGAGCTCAAGGAGCTCGACATCGCGCCGATCCGGGAGGGCTTCTCCTACGTGCGGGTCACCTACCACAACGGCCACAACGAGCACCTCTACGAGGTGATCGAGCCGCCGCTCTCCCCGATCGAGAAGGAGCTCCTCGAGCGCCTGCGCGTCGCCCTCGTCGGGCAGTTCGAGCCGCTCCCCGAGCTCGACGTGGAAACGAAGCGCCGCGAGCTCCGTCGGATGGTCGACGACCAGCTGAAGTCCTGGGAGCTCTCGCCGGGCCCGGTCACGAAGGGCCGGCTCGTCTACTATCTCGAACGGGATTTCATCGGCTACGGGGTCGTTGACGTCCCCATGACCGACAGCGAGGTCGAGGACATCTCCTGCGACGGCGTCGGGATCCCCCTCTACATCTACCACCGGAAGTACGGCTCGATCCGCTCGAACCTCAAGTTCATCGATTCGAAGCTGGTCGACGACTTCGTTGTCTGGATCGCGCAGCGCTCGGGCAAGCACATCTCGGTCGCGAGCCCGATGCTCGACGCCACCGTCCCCGACGGCTCACGTCTGCAGGCGACCCTCGGGATGCATGTCACGAAGCGCGGGAGCTCGTTCACCATCCGGCGGTTCCGGGACAACCCGTTCACGCCGGTCGACCTGCTGAAGTTCCGCACGATGAGCCCCGAGATGATGGCGTACCTCTGGATCGCCATCGAGACGGGGCAATCGATGATGGTCTGCGGGGGCACGGCGTCCGGAAAGACGACGACGCTCAACGCGACGCTCCTCTTCATCCCCCCGCAGATGAAGATCGTCTCGATCGAGGACACGCGCGAGTTGAACCTCCCCCACGAGAACTGGGTCCCATCGCTGACGCGCGCCGGCTTCGGGGCGAAGAACATCCTCACGGGGAAGGCACCGGGGGAGATCGACATGTTCGACCTCCTCGCGGCCGCGCTCCGCCAGCGACCCCAGTACCTGATGGTCGGAGAGGTCCG